>JBNKVX010000063.1:0-19654 GCA_050299435.1 Cellvibrionaceae bacterium
AAAATCGCACAGGGCGACAACCGGATGCGCGCCATCCAAGTTGGAAAGCACAAGATCAAAACCACCGCATTCTTGATTTATTCTGCTTAATTCACGGGCCGCCTGTAGCTGAACCGGCTTTTTATATAATTTTGCATCTTTATCCTTTAGCAGAAAAACAGGCTCAAGCTTTGCTGCCGCTTCGTAGTCACAATGCGGCTTCACCACAATTAAGAAGACTTTTACGCCGAGCTGTTTTAGCTGTTTCGCCAAGACCAGACAAACCTTCTCTGCACCGCCCCCGTTTAAGGTATCGACGACAAGCGCAACTTTTGTTGAAGTCAAATTATTCACAAATGCGTTTCTTCTTTATCATTTCGCCAGCAGTTTTTTAATTTCAATGACGGATCTGTGCAAGCCGTTTTCCAAAGTATTTTTTATTTTCTTGCGCGAATCTTTGAGCTTATCGCCTTTGAGTTTATCGAAAAGGCAAATTAATATTTTTTCCTCGTCGATTTCGCAGCTTGTAATACCGAAGAGATCTCGACAACGTTCAATACGCTTTTTTTGATCTGTTGCCAGCGGTAGCGCAACAATCGAGCCCACACCGCTGGCGATAGCCTGCAACAAAGAGCTACCACCAGAAAGCACAGCAAATTTGCAATTTGTTAGCAGCGTATGAAATTCTGTCGCTTTACAACTATCGATATAATGAATTCCGTCAAGATTTATTTTGCTTGCATCCAGATAATTTGCGCCACCGACAACCACACATTTAGTACAACTGTCACCTGAAGAGTTTATATGGTCTGCCAGTTTTTTTGCGAGTTGAATATAGTTTTCCGTAGCAGAGCGCACTTCACCGTCGATATTGATCTTATTCCCACCGCCGCCCGCATTAAACAAGACATATTGCCCAGGAGAAAGCGCTGTATTTTCTAAAAAGGACTTTTGATCTTCTATACTCGCTTCGAGATAGATTGGCCCCAGGTAAACAGGGTGGGATTTATTCAATAAAGCTAATTTTATTTTTTGTATCCACGTTAGTGGACCTGTCAAGGCTTGTGATTGCGCAACCAGGATGAGATCGGTATTCAGTAGTCGAGTGAGCCTTAAAGCTTTAGCCAGTTTTTGTCTGTGCTGTGCAATAAAAACAGTTTTGATATTGTTCTTTGCACAGTAAGCCAGTTGTTTTGCTCTGCCGGAAGCGTCATAAACCACCAGATCAGGTTTTAGATGTCTCAGCAAATCCAAGACCTCGGCGGTACATTTGGTTGGTGAGGCGGGCAGTTGACTCACTGGAAAGGGACAGGAAGAACAGTACGGCGCGGAACTATTCAATGCAAAATGAATTTCGTAATTTTCAGCTGCCAACTGGGTCGCAATATTGAGAGAGCGAACATATTCGCCCATACCACTGGAGGAAGAAACAGGTAAAAACAATATTTTTGGCTTTGGCTTGTCGTACATTCAGTTATATATTTGTCCGTACTGGCGCATGCATAAGGTACAATGCGTTTTAGATGTTTTCAGCTAAACCTTAATCCGACACTTTAAAGCAAGGTCCTCTGGTTTAATAGACCCTAATAAGCCCATTAGATATGAATATTTTAAGATTCCGACAGATTTTTACGTTCATACTGCTAATTAGCAGCACAGCAACTTTCGCAGACGAAACACACTACGAGATTCAAATTAATTCGCACGCCTTAAACCTGGATATTTCCGAAAAACGTGGGCCAAGATATTCCGATGATTTTATCAATGCTGGATTTGTCCTGGGCGCCTATCGAGATGTAACTAGAAATACAGCATGGGGTGCAGTAGTTGAGTATACTCAGGAAGTGAACCGCGATGCGCCCTTCGGCGACGGAGACATACTCGGGTTTCGGCCGGTTAATTATCTAAGACAAATTAACGATACTTTCGCTGCTGAAATATTTCTGGGTGCAGCCCAATATAATTGGGAGAAAACTGCGCGCGGATATTACTTTGGTGGAAATATACGCTGGAAATTACACCCCAGTATGTCTTTGTCTCTAGACTACCGTTTTCATCAGGACATGGCCTACGATTCACCTCTCGGCGATGTGATTATTCAGGGCACCTCTGTAGGCTTAGCTTGGGTATTCCACCTCTAAGCGTATTCGCGCTTGCAAACTTAGATAATCAAAAAATAATTAAAGTTCTTTAACCAAGTCAGGAGCAGGTTTGAAGTCATCGATTGTTATGGCATTTCTCAAAGGCCTTCCAAAGCTATCGCTTTCCAATTCAAACACATCGCCTTCTTCAGCCACAATGCCGTCAGCAAAACTGAGCGTTCCTGTTCCGAAAAAATGTAAATGCACATCTCCGGGTCGCAGAAAATCCCTGTATTTAAAATGATGGTGTTCAAGATTTTCAATGGTGTGACTCATGTTGTCCTCACCACTTAGAAATTCTTTTTCCCACAAAACTTTACCATCACGATAGATACGTGACATGCCTTTTACAGACGCGGGCAAGGCTCCCAACAATAATTCCGGGCCCAAAGAACAAGGGCGTAACTTACTGTGCGCAAGATACAAATAATTGATTCTTTCCATTTTATGATCAGAAAATTCATTACCCAAAGCAAAACCTAAACGATAAGGCTTGCTGTCTGGACCAATCAAATACACGCCAACAACTTCTGCTTCATCACCAATATCCAGGGCAAAGCTCGGCGAACTGATCGCTTGTTCGGGTGCAGCAATAATTTCTCCATCACCTTTGTAGAACCATTCTGGCTGCACACCAAGATGGCCGTGTGGGGGTTTGCCGCCTTCTACACCCATGCGAAACATGCGCATGGAATCGGTTAACTCACTTTCATCGCCCTGCAATTTACTGTGCATGGCGGCGCGCGTATCTGCGCTGCCTAAATGGGTCAATCCTGTACCCGCTACAAGTGTGCGTGCGGGATCTGGATTGTGCAGGGGCGTAAGCACACGTTTGTTTTCAATTAAACCCTGGTAATCAATATTTTCATCAGTGGCCAGGCTTTCTGCGTGCGCTTCTAATTTTTTGCCCGCCTTGATTGCCTGCGTCGCCAACTCATACATCGACAACACTTGCGACAGCGCGGAAACTGAATTGGTATCACGCACGATACCCACACAACATTGATCATCACTATTTAAATACTGAATTAATCTCATAACTATTCTTTCGCATCAAAATCTAATCGGGATTCTTTTAATAAGGTTTGGGTGGCCAGGTTAGCTTCCTTTGCTTCTCTATTTTCAATTGCATGGGCAATTGCTTCATGTCGTGGTATCGAAGCTTTGTGAATATCTGGATGCCAATTCGTTAATTGTATCGAAATTGCCAAAGCATTATGCAGCGTATGACCGATATAACGAATAACATCATTATGCGTTGCATCAAGCACGGCTTGATGAAAACGTATGTCCGGTTCGATAGATTCTTCAGGCGTCGAAGCGAACTTCATATCATTCAACGCCATGTTAATTACACGAATATCATCTTCACTGGCTTTTACTGTTGCTAATTCAGCTGCGCTAGGTTCAATGGCCATGCGCGCTTCAAAAAGCATGTCTAAAAAATTTGATGCGGGAAGGGCTTGCGTCAACCATCCAAGCACCTCTGCATCAAGCAAATTCCAACATGCGCGTTTTTTTACTACCGTGCCAACACGAGGACGAGAAGCCAACAAGCCTTTCGCTGAAAGGATCTTGGTGGCTTCACGCAAAATAGGTCGGCTAACGCCAAACTCAATGCACAAATCGGCCTCAATGGGCAACTGCTCGCCTTCCTTGTAGTGCCCTTGAATAATCCTTTTGCCTAACTGCTCAACAATCTGTGCGTTTAAGTTTTTAGGTTGAAACTGCTTATTCACCATTCAACTTATTTCAATTCAACAACAATAATGGCCTTCGCTGGAATATTGAAAGACAACTCGCCATTCATACTCGTAGTCGAATAATCAACCGGTACCACATTGTCTTTTTTGTCAAAAGTATTGTGTGAATCGATTTCTTTACCGGAAAGCAATTGACCACTCGCTGACTTCCAGTCGCCTTTTAATTTCACATTAATTGCATTGTCAGGATCAACATTTGTCAAAGCCAAAACTGTTTTACCATCTTTGGTGGTTGCCGCAGAAGCACTGACTTGCGGTACCTTGTGACCGTCAAATTTATAGTCTGGGTTCTTGCGTAACTTAACAGGCAAATTTGTCGCATCCTGGAAGGGAATGTACATTTTAAAAACGTGGTAAGTCGGCGTAAGCAGCATTTTTTCTTTATCCGTCAGAATCATCGCCTGCAATACATTCACCATTTGCGCAATGTTGCTCATGTGCACACGATCAGAGTACTTATGGAAAAGGTCCAGGTTCAAAGACGCGACCACTGCATCTCTCAAAGTGTTTTGCTGATAAAGAAAGCCTGGGTTATCGCCTTCTGATACGTCGTACCAGGTTCCCCACTCATCCACGTAAAAACCAATCTTTTTCTCGGGATCATACTTATCCATGATGGCGACGTTTTGGACAATAAATTCTTCCATACGCAGGGTTTGTTCCATCGTAGAAATCCATTCTTTTTTTGGAAATCCAGTCGCGTTCCCTTTTTTCTCCCATACCCCTGTAGGCACGGTGTAGTAGTGATGACTTATCGCCTGCATACGCATAGTCCAGTAAGGCGGAATATGCTCAAGCAAACCTTCTACCCAATCCGTGCGCTCGTTGTATCCGCCACTGGCAATCATGATGGGGCGATTGTCCTTTGGGGTTTTCAAAAAAGTGGCGTACTGCTTATAAAGATTTGCGTAGAACTCGGGTGTCATAGTGCCACCACAACCCCAGGATTCATTACCAATTGCAAAATAGTGAATTTTCCAGGGTTCTTCACGACCATTTTGTCTGCGCAAATTGGCGAGAGTGGAATCGCTGGGAGAAGTCATGTATTCCAACCACTCCGCCATTTCTCGAGGAGTACCCGTACCCAGGTTCCCGTTAACGTACACTTCCGCATCCAACATTTCAGCAAGTTCCAGAAATTCGTGGGTACCGAAGGAATTGTCATCAGTAACGCCACCCCAGTTGGTGTTAACCGTCACTTTTCGTTTGTCGCGCGGCCCAATGCCATCTCGCCAGTGGTACTCATCTGCAAAACAGCCACCCGGCCATCGCAATAAAGGCACTTGCAGCTCTTTCAGTGCCTTGAGCACATCATTTCGGTATCCTTTTGTATTGGGGATGTTAGAATCTTCACCCACCCAAATGCCTTCATAAATACCACGGCCAAGATGCTCCATGAATTGCCCGTAGATATTTTTGTTAATCTTTGCACCCGGGTTGGCGGTATCAATTTGAATTTCCACATCACGCGCATTTACAGCGAGCGTAAATAGGGAAATCATAATAAAAACAACGGTCTTGAAGACTTGATTCAGAGACATGATTTTCACCTTATTAGATTTATTTGCAGTCGCATAAGCTTAGCAGGTCACACATGAAAGGCTTGATGTGACCAGACCATAAGTTATATGATATGACAATTAATGCATATAAAAAACCCCTTTAGTAACTAGCCTTATGTCAGATTCCAGGAAAACACCTAAAAAACCCTTGCGTTCAGCCCAATGGTTCGGAACCAACGATAAAAATGGTTTCATGTACCGCAGTTGGATGAAAAACCAGGGCTTCCCCGAACATCAGTTTCAGGGCAAGCCGGTCATTGGAATCTGCAACACGTGGTCAGAACTGACACCCTGTAATGCCCATTTCAGGCAAATTGCAGAACGTGTCAAACAAGGCATTTATGAAGCTGGCGGGCTTCCTGTCGAATTCCCGGTGTTTTCCAATGGCGAATCAAATCTGCGTCCAACGGCCATGCTCACGCGCAATCTGGCCTCGATGGATGTTGAAGAAGCCATTCGCGGCAACCCTATCGACGGCGTCGTGCTGCTCTGCGGCTGTGACAAGACCACCCCAGCTTTATTAATGGGTGCGGCGAGTTGTGATCTGCCAACTATCCTGGTAACCGGCGGCCCCATGTTAAATGGTAAACACAAAGGGGAAGATGTCGGCTCGGGTACGCTTGTGTGGAAAATGCACGAGAAACTCAAAGCCGGTGAGATCGATATGCACGAATTTCTCAGTGCAGAAGGTGCAATGTCACGTTCTGCCGGAACCTGCAACACCATGGGCACAGCCTCAACCATGGCCTGCATGGCAGAATCACTGGGCACCTCACTGCCCCACAATGCCGCCATTCCCGCCGTCGATTCGCGACGCTATGCACTCGCCCATCTCAGCGGCATGCGCATCGTAGACATGGTGCTAGATGATCTAAAACTCAGCCAAATCCTGACGCGAGATGCTTTTATCAACGCCATCCGCGCTAACGCAGCAATTGGCGGGTCCACCAATGCAGTCATTCATCTAAAAGCCATCGCACAACGTATTGGTGTTGAACTTGAATTGGACGATTGGCAAACCTATGGCAAGCACGTACCCACTATTGTGAATTTACAGCCCTCCGGAAAATATTTGATGGAGGATTACTACTACGCGGGAGGGCTCCCTGCAGTACTGCGTAAACTCGGCGAAAACGACCTATTGAACAAAAGCGCACTCACAGCGAATGGACATTCAATTTGGGACAATGTGAAGGACGCGCCCTGTTATAACGAAGACGTCATCCGCCCCTGGGACAAACCCCTGGTGGAAAAAGGTGGCATCTGCGTATTGCGAGGCAACCTTGCACCGCGAGGTGCCGTACTCAAACCTTCAGCAGCCAGCGCAGAGTTAATGAAGCATCGCGGTCGCGCAGTAGTATTTGAAAATTTTGATGATTACAAAGCACGCATCAACGATGACAATTTGGATATTGATGAAACCTGCATCATGGTGTTAAAAAATTGCGGTCCAAAAGGTTATCCCGGCATGGCAGAAGTGGGTAACATGGGCCTGCCGCCAAAAGTACTGAAAAAGGGCGTCACAGATATGGTTCGTATCTCTGACGCGCGCATGAGCGGCACCGCTTTTGGCACCGTCGTGCTTCATGTTGCTCCCGAAGCCATGGAACTCGGCCCACTTGCTGCTGTTCAAAATGGCGATGAAATTACACTCGATGCACATAATGGTTTATTGCAACTTGAAGTCAGCGATGAAGAAATCGCTCGCCGACTTGAAGTGCTAAAAGAAAATCACATAATTGCACGCACAGGTGGTTATCTCGAACTCTATCGAGACCGCGTACTGCAAGCCGACGAAGGCTGCGATTTTGATTTTCTGGTTGGTTGCCGCGGCGCAGACGTTCCCGCGCACTCACATTAAAATTATCGCAAGAGAGGCTAACAAATTACATCTTGAAAACGAATGCAATTTATCAGCCTCTCTGAGATAAAAATTAAAATGAATTTAACGCTAGGAAAGTGAGACGAACGCGAAGCGCAAGGTGTTCGCGTTCTTGCGACAAATTAAAATGAACTTAACAAACCAATATCCAAGCTTAAAAAACAAAGTGGTTTTTATTTCCGGCGGCGCGTCGGGAATCGGCGCCAACTTGGTCGAAGCGTTTTGCTTGCAACAAAGTAAAGTTGCCTTCGTTGATATTCAAGACGACGAAGCTGAGAAACTGATTGAAAAAATTTCCAAATTAAAAAACGCGAGCGTACCGCGTTATTTCCACTGCAACCTGGTGGAAATCGACACACTCAAAAAAGTAATAGAAACCGTACGCCACGAATTTGGGCCAGTGGGCGCTTTAATTAACAACGCCGCAAGTGACACGCGCCACGAATTTGAAAGTGTTACAGAAGAATATTGGAATGAACGCATCAACATCAATCTGCGTCATTCATTTTTTGCCGCGCAAGCCGTGCATGCACACATGAAAGAACTCGGCGGCGGCTCAATAATAAATTTCGGCTCCATGAGTTGGTACGAATGCCAGGGCGGTATGACAGGTTACACCACCTCAAAAGCCGGATTAGAAGGCATGACACGCGGCCTCGCTCGTGACCTGGGTGCAGATAGAATTCGCATCAACACCCTCATACCGGGATGGGTCATGACAGAAAGGCAACTGCGCGATTGGGTTGATGAAAGCACCAAAGAAGAAATTCAGCGCAGCCAATGCTTGAAAGGTCAACTTATGCCCGAAGATATCAGTGCGATGGCATTATTCCTCGCTTCCGACGACAGCAAAATGTGCACAGCACAAAATTTTATCGTCGACGGCGGTTGGATTTAATCAATTACATTCACAATGTATTGATATTTAGAGAACTGAAGATAGTAGCGGAGCAAAGCAAGAACACTTTTCAAAACCGTCGCTTCAAGGAAGGAGCGGCGGAACTATAGGGAGGTATTCATGTGTTTTTGAAAAGCGTTCTTGTTTTGCTTCGCGGGAATTTCCGACTAAATAAATTAATTTAGGACTTAACTATGGCAATTACTGGAAAATTATTTATCAATGGCGAATGGGTAGAAGGCCAAGCCGGCACCTATCGTGCAACAAACCCCGCAACGGGAAAAGAAATCGAACCTGCACTCAGCATGGCTTCAAGCGAACAAGTCGATGAAGCACTTGTCGCCGCCGAAGCTGCAGCAGCCACCTTTAGAAAAAGCAGCCTGAAAAAACGCGCAGAATTTTTACGTACCTGCGCGGATGAAATCATGGCACTCGGCGACGAACTGATTGAACGCGTCACAGCCGAAACAGGTTATCCCGCAGCACGCGGCCAAATGGAACGCGGACGTACCTGCAACCAACTTAAACTGTTTGCCGACACCATCGAAAAAGGCGATTACCTCGATCCGCGCATCGACACCGCCTTACCCGATCGTGAACCACTGCCACGTCCAGATATCCGTCACTTAAACCAGGCAATTGGTCCCGTTGTTGTATTCGGTGCAAGCAACTTTCCACTGGCGTTCTCCGTTGCCGGTGGTGATACCGCAGCCGCTTTTGCAGCAGGCTGTCCGGTATTGGTGAAAGGTCACTCCTCTCACCCTGGAACCAGTGAACTCGTTGCACAAGCCGTGGCGACAGCCGTGAAAAAATGTGGCTTACCTGCTGGTGTCTTTTCACTATTAATGGGATCTGGCGCTAAAGTCGGTGCAGCCCTCGTTAAAGCCCCTGCAGTAAAAGCTGTTGGCTTTACCGGATCTTTCGCAGGTGGCATGGCCCTCGTTGAAATTTCTAACTCACGTCCCGAACCCATTCCAGTTTTCGCCGAAATGGGCAGCATCAACCCGGTTGTATTGTTACCTGAAGTGCTCAGTCAAAATGCTGAAACAGTTGCACAAGGTTTTGTGGGTTCACTGACTTTAGGCACAGGCCAATTTTGTGTAAATCCTGGATTGGTGATTGCCATTGATGATGACGGCCTCGCTAAATTTATTGCAGCCGCTTCAAAAGCAGTAGCCGAAGTACAAGCCGGTGTTATGTTGAACGAAAGAATTTGTTCAGCTTACTCCGAAGGCTTAAGTGAATACAGCAGCCAATCTGGTGTAGAAATTATTTCCAGCGGCGGCAGCGCTGCTGAAAAAGAAGGTTACTGTGGTCAAGCTACCTTAATGACTGCAACCGCAGAAACATTTTTGCAAAACCCTTCCATTCACGAAGAAGTATTCGGCCCAGCCTCTTTAGTTGTGAAATGTAAAGACAAAGCCGAAATTCTGAAAGTCGTCGGCGCATTGAAAGGTCAGTTAACCGGCACTGTACATTGTGCAGATGGTGAACTTGCAAACTACACCGACTTAACTGATTTACTTTCATTAAAAGTAGGCCGTGTTGTTATTAACGGTTTCCCAACGGGTGTTGAAGTTTGTCATGCAATGGTTCACGGTGGACCTTTCCCGGCGTCAACAGATTCACGTTTTACGTCTGTGGGCACCACAGCCATTAACCGTTTTGTTCGCCCAGTGTGTTATCAAAATTTCCCAGAAGCATTATTACCTGATGCTTTGAGAAACGATAACCCGCTGAATTTATTGCGCCTGGTTAATGGTGAAAAAACAAAAGATAAAATTTAGTTAAATACGAGTAGTTGAACCTCGCTAGGTTCGGGCGTGGGAGCAAGGTAAGGAAACCGTCGCGTCAGGGAGACGCGGCGGAGCTACAGGGATGTATTCATGCGTTTTCCTTGCCTTGCTCCCATGCCCGAACCCTAATTGATCGGAGTTAAAACATGAAAATAATAACGACGCTTTTCTTATCTCTATTACTTTTTGCTTGCGGTGAAAAATCTGCAACCACCACTGATCAGCCCCAAGAGAAAAAACTCACCATAGGTTTTTCTCAAGTTGGTTCTGAAAGTAGCTGGCGCACCAGCTTTTCAGAGTCGGTAAAAGCCGAAGCTGAAAAACGCGGCATTGATTTGAAATTTTCTGATGCACAACAAAAACAAGAAAACCAAATTAAAGCGATACGCAGTTTTATCGCACAAGGTGTAGACGGCATTGTTGTCGCACCCGTTGTAGAAACTGGTTGGAAACCTGTGCTGCAAGAAGCCAAGCGCGCGGACATTCCAGTAGTGATTGTCGACCGCAACATGGCGCTTGAAGATGACTCTCTTTATTTAACTCGCGTTGCCTCCGATTTTGTTGAAGAAGGTCGCAAAGCTGGGCGCTGGTTAGTTGAGGCCACTGGTGGTAAGTGTGCCATTGTAGAACTGCAAGGTACCGTAGGTGCAACAGCAGCTATCGACAGAAAGGCCGGTTTCGATGAAGTGATTGCCGAATACCCTGAAGTCGCAATTATTCGTTCACAAACTGGCGAGTTCACTCGCAGCAAAGGCAAGGAAGTCATGGAAAGTTTCTTGAAAGCTGAAAACGGTGGCGATGATATTTGCGCAGTTTGGGCACACAACGACGAAATGGCTATTGGTGCAGCGTTGGCAATTAAAGAAGCAGGCAAAGACCCTGGCGATGATATTTTGATTGTATCTGTTGATGCGGTTCCCGATATTTTTAAGGCTATGGCCGATGGCGATACCAACGCAACAGTTGAACTTAGCCCGCACATGGGTGGCCCAGCATTCGACGCCATTGAAAAATATTTAAAAGGCGAGTGGAACGGACCAAAATTAGTGAGCATTAATGGCAGCCTCTACACACAAGAGACTGCGGCTGAAGAATATCAAAAACGTTCACACTAAAACTTTATCTCTTGTGGTAGCAGAGTGTTAACTCTTAAAAAGATAAATAAATTCTTCCCCGGCGTTCATGCACTTAACAATGTGGATTTTGAACTTAAAGCCGGGGAAATCCATGCTCTGTTGGGAGAAAACGGCGCCGGGAAATCAACGCTCATTAAAGTGTTAACGGGCGCTTATCCGCTCGTTGCGCCTACAGACAGTGGCGAAATCTTTCTGAATGATCAAAGCATTGCTCCGCGCAGCCCCGCCGATGCGCAAGCAGTCGGTATCAGCACGGTGTATCAGGAAGTGAATTTATTGCCCAACCTCAGCGTGGCTCACAATGTGTATCTTGGCCGAGAGCCTCGGCGCTTTGGCTGTATCAATTGGAAAAAAATAGTTCGCGATACCCAATCGCTGCTTACTCGATTTAATCTCGATATCGATGTCAATCAATCGTTGTCTTCCTACTCGATTGCAATTCAACAGCTTGTCGCCATTGCGCGCGGCGTAGATTGTTCCGCAAAAGTTTTGATTCTTGATGAACCCACGGCCAGCCTTGATGCCGACGAAGTGGAATTACTGTTTTCAATTTTACGAGAACTGAAAGCCCAGGGCATTGCGATTATTTTTGTGACGCATTTTTTGGATCAAGTGTATGCCATTACGGATCGCATCAGCGTATTACGCAATGGCCAGCACATTGGCACCTTTGAAACCGCCAAACTTGAACGCTCACAACTCATCGCACACATGTTGGGTAAAGAGCTACAGGAACTCGAACACAATAAAACGCAACACCAAATTCAAAGCACCGCGGTTCCGGCTGTAAGCGTAAACCAGCTCGCGGCAAAAAATGGAATTAGCGGCATTTCGTTTAGCGCACAAAAAGGTGAAGCTTTGGGATTAGCCGGCTTACTCGGTTCTGGACGCACAGAAATTTGTGAAACCTTGTTCGGCATTGCAGAAAAAACCGAAGGCGAAATTAAATTGGGTGACGCCAGCTTTGATCCCAAAAGCCCTTACGATGCTATTCAACACGATATCGCGCTGTGCCCCGAAGACAGAAAAACCGAAGGTATTATCGGGCCTCTAAGCATACGTGAAAATGTCATCCTCGCTGTACAAGCGCGGCGCGGCTGGTGGAAGCCCATTCCGCTTAAAGAACAAATTCAAATTGCTGAGCGTGCGGTTAAAGATTTAAACATCGTGTGCCCCCACATCGAAAAAGCCATCGGTGAACTGAGCGGCGGCAATCAACAAAAAGTGATTCTCGCGCGCTGGCTGGCAAACTCACCCAAAATATTAATTCTGGACGAACCCACCCGCGGAATCGATATCGGTGCCCACACAGAAATTATTAAATTAATTCGCAAGTTGTGCGAAGAAGGCTTAACCCTGATCGTCGCTTCATCAGAAATAGAAGAACTGGTGGCCTTTAGCGATAAAGTAATTGTAATGCGCGACAGAAAAAGTATTGCTGAACTCACAAACGAAGACATCAGCGAAAACGCCATTCTTGCCGCCATTGCCAAAGCGAGTTAAGCCGCGATTATATGAATAAAGTTATCGACAATTTCCAAACCTTTTATCGCAGCCGTTTCTTTTGGCCTGTAGGCGCTTTGCTTTTAATTTTGTTTGCCAATGTTTTTATCAGCCCGGAATTTTTCTCGCTGGAAATTAAAGACGGGCGACTTTACGGCAGCTTGATAGATGTATTAAACCGCAGCGCACCGATTGCACTGCTCGCCATAGGCATGAGCTTGGTAATTGCAACTGGCGGCATCGACTTAAGCGTTGGTGCAGTAATAGCGATTAGTGGCGCAGTGTGCGCAAATTTACTCAACAGCGACTTCAATACACTTTTTATTGTGATCAGCCTCGGATTAACAACAGGCTTAATCGCTGGCTTGATTAACGGCAGTCTCGTTAGTTTTATGGGTATTCAACCCATCGTTGCCACATTGGTACTCATGGTTGCCGGGCGCGGCATCGCGCAATTAATTAACGGTGGCCAAATCATTACTTTTCACAATGAAGCTTTTGCATTTATCGGCGTTGGCCACGTGCTGGGTTTACCGACGCCTGTCGTGATTGTAATAGTTACACTGATTCTTGTACAACTTCTGGTGCGTGCCACTGCTCTCGGTTTATTTATTGAAGCCGTAGGCTGTAATGCACAAGCGAGTCGCTATACCGGCATTAACGTAAATGCCGTGAAACTCATGGTGTATTGCATTGCAGGTTTTTGTTCTGCTTTAGCCGGTATGATTATTACCGCAGATATTCAAGGTGCAGACGCCAACAACGCCGGTTTATGGTTAGAGTTGGATGCCATCCTTGCTGTGGTAATTGGTGGCGCCTCCTTAATGGGTGGCCGCTTCTCCTTACTACTTTCCGTAATTGGCGTACTGATTATTCAAGCACTGAGCACCACCATCATCATGAGCGGCATCGCCCCGAAATATAATTTGTTAATTAAATCCATGGTGATTGTTAGCGTGCTCTTATTGCAATCTCCCCAATTTAAACAACAACTCTCCAATTTGTTTTCGCGGAGAGCCGCATGATTATTTCAAGACAACTACCGGTACTCGTAACAGCGCTTTTACTGGTTGTGCTTTTTATTGCGGGCGCCCTGCAATTTGAAGGCTTTGGCAGCGCGCGTGTTGTTTCTAATTTATTTACTGACAATGCCTTTCTCGCCATCACCGCCATCGGCATGACCTTTGTGATTTTATCCGGCGGGATTGATCTGAGTGTAGGTTCTGTTGTGGCACTCAGCGGCGTGTTGTGTGCGGTGCTGATTGAAAAGCTCGGCTGGCATCCACTGCAAGCTATTCCAGTTGTCATTTTATGCGGTACGTTAATGGGCACCGTGATGGGCTCGCTCATTCATTTTTACAAAATGCAGGCATTCATTGTGACACTCGCAGGCATGTTTTTCGCGCGCGCACTGGCTACCATATTGAGCGAACAATCCATTCCCATCGAACACCCCTTTTACGACGCAGTAAATAATTTCGGCTTCCTTTTGCCCGGTCGCGCCTGGTTTGGCAGCGCCACCATGATACTCATAGTAATTTTTGCGCTGGCCATTTGGCTTTTGCATTACACACGCACGGGCGGATACATTTATGCTCTCGGTGGCAATGCACAATCGGCGGCCTTAATGGGCGTGCCCATTGGTTTTACCACCGTAAGTATTTACGCGCTCAGCAGTACTTTGGCTGCAATATCCGGCGTTGTTTACTCCTTCTATACTTCATCGGGTTATGCGCTTGCGGGTATTGGTCTGGAATTGGATGCCATTGCCGCGGTAGTAATTGGTGGCACTTTGTTGAGTGGCGGTGTAGGTTATGTTCACGGCACCCTACTTGGCGTGTTTATTATGGGATTGATTCAAACCTGGATTTCTTTCCACGGCAGTTTAAATAGCTGGTGGACAAAAATTGTGATCGGCGCATTGGTTCTAATTTTTATCGCCTTACAACGCGGCATTGCGGTGAGCATCGCGAAAAAAGCCGAGGCTTAATGACATGCAAGATTGTGAACTTATTCATACACTGAATGTGCAAAACACCTTGGGCGAATGCATCCTCTGGAATGACATTAATCAAAGCGTGTGGTGGACAGACATACACAACGCAGTACTCTATCGCTACTTATGGCAAGAAAAAGCCCTGCAAAAATTCGCCCTGCCAGAGCGCCTGTGCTCCTTTGGTTTTATTGCCAACGACGAACGGCTTATATGCGCGTTTGAAAGTGGTTTTGCTTTTTATGATCCCCTCACCACCGATTTACAATGGCTACACAAACCCGAAGAAAACTATAGGGGCACACGATTTAATGACGGACGTGTAGACCGACAAGGGCGTTTTTGGGCCGGCACCATGGTGGAAGGTTTTGAAGGTTACGAAGGTCAAGCCTTTGATGAAAACAACATTCCTACGAAAGGCGGATTGTATTGGATCAGTGATACCGAACTGCAAAAACCCTTAAACAATATTGAAATCAGTAACAGCCTCTGCTGGAGCCCCGACTCAAGCACCATGTACTTCGCAGACTCACCTACTCAAAATATTTTGGCTTATCAATTCGATGGCAATACAGCTGAATTCAGTGACGAGCGCGTTTTCGCTTCCACAAAAAACGACAGTTATCCCGATGGCTCCGTTACCGATGCAGAAGGCTACCTATGGAACGCCCATTGGGGAGGTTCAAAAGTAGTACGCTTTAAGCCAAACGGCGATATTGATCTCGAAATTCCCCTCCCTGTCACCCAACCCACCTGTATTTGTTTTGGTGGCCCCAACCTAGACCTGCTTTTTGTTTCCACCGCACGTGAGAACCTAAGTGAGGAAGCACTCGCTTCTCAGCCTGACGCAGGCAATGTTTTTATCTTCAAAACGCCTTACAAAGGCCTCCCTGAATACCGATTTATTGTTTAGCTATATTTCGAATTCACGTTAGAAATATTTTTCCTGTTCTGTATTATTGAATTTGATTTTTAGGCTGTGCCTGGATATAGACATGTCTATATCTGGATATTGGATAGGTATATTTAGGTAAATATGCGGTATTAGGTAGCAGTTGCACAAAGCTATTTTATGAAGTTTACGTAAATTATCGTTGAGAGGATTATGGTACTGACAACTGCTCCAAATATTTTATAGAAATTATCCCTGCATTCTTTTTTTCTTGCAGCAGAAATGGCAGGCTCAGCAAGTTTAGCTTGGTCAAATAGAGAAACTAGTTCGTCAAGATGATCGTTAGTTATCTGTGCATAAAGCTCAATTCTTAACGAGCGATCACCTCTAGATTGCTTAACTAAGTTATTAGCCAACGCTAGAAGCTTGCGGCAAGAATTTATGTCAATATGCTTAGCCACGATGTCAGGCCCATATTGTTTGCCTAACTCATCTAAATAAATTCGAAATGAATCAAATGTAATATCTACTACATCATGCCAAACAATTCTCAATGCAAGTTCTGCTGTGCGTGCCGAATCATCAAACTTATTATCGTCTTTGGCATCTGAGGTAACGATCTGAATGCAATCAACAATAGCCCGAAGAGCATACCT
The DNA here is from genome assembly GCA_050299435.1 of Cellvibrionaceae bacterium. GTDB lineage: Bacteria > Pseudomonadota > Gammaproteobacteria > Pseudomonadales > Cellvibrionaceae > 1162T-S-0a-05. Next base: position 16,202 of record JBNKVX010000063.1, read on the forward strand.
TGCTTCATTTAGCGTTGTAGCATCCATATTTTCTACAATTGGCTCGACTGCCTTATAAGCCTTAGAAAAGTTATTATGCAGTTCTACTAGCGATTTAAATTTTTCTTTTTGATTTTCATCCATTCTAATTCACCAAAATAGAAAAGGGCCGGTAATTTCCTACCGACCCTTCATTCTAATACTTTTGTATAGAGCTGTCTTGGACAGTTCTAGGTGCTAGTAGCTGCTAACATTTTGTCTAAGTATGGGGTATTACTAGCTCTTTTCTTTAGCTTCTCACGATCCGATTTGGACATAATACGACCGTTTTTTAAGATAATACTACCCCTCGCCCTTTTAAGAGCGGCTTTTTCACGAGCTTGTTCGCTAAGTGCTGTCATGGGGTTATCCTCATTGTTTCCCGCTAAATTTAGCGGGCCGAAAAGTCTAATGTAGCAGATGTTTGTTTGCAACGACTCACTTCAACTTCACATATATTGTAGGAGACTATGCCCCCCAACACAATATATAGAGTTATACAAAAAACCTATAAATAAAAATTAGATATTTCAATGAGTTATGCAATAATTTTAATCAATATTCAAGAGAATTAAAGTTTTGCCCCCCAAATATCCAAATATTGCCAGATACGAAAGTGGGCGTGAAAATAGGCTCACGATCCCTTCAAAAGTACGCCCCACCTGGTTTAAAGACGGTCTTGAGGTAATTTTTGTTCCGCTTTACTGGAAAGATGATTTGGATGTCTCAATTACACGTAAGCTCGAAGCTATGCTTATTTGCGGGGTTAACAGAGCGAGGAACGTAACAGAATGGCACACAAACCCTCTTGATTATCTAGAGGATCTTGATTCAGAACATGTCAAGCCGGAAGAGCAATTTGAGGGGATGTTTATATTTAAATCGACTTTAACTTACAACAACCGTCAATTTAAGGTTGTTTGCCCCCCATTTATAAAGGGCATGTGTGATGAACAAGGAAGACTTATAGTTTTAGAGCATTCTCTTGGCGTTTCTCTTTGGTCTCCACCAGCGTTTAACGAGCAGTACGCCAAATAATTCAGTACGGAAAAGGGGTCAGATTTATTTTCCTGAAAAATAGATCTGTCCCATTAAGCCGCGGGCGTTGAAAAATTCAGTATGAGTCTACGAAAAGATATTGAAGGAAAATTTAGCACAAGGATATTTGATCATGGGTTGTTCTACTTGTTTGAAGGGTCACTGAGATTTGAGCTTTCGACAGGTGATAATGCGATTGAGATGTTTAGTGTTGCTTATGAAAAATCCCAAGAAATATTACATGACATATTTAAGAACGAGTTAAGTATTGTTGTTTGCTGGTCTTTTTATGGCAAAAGTCGTCTTACTGCATCTTTGTCATTATTTAAGGAATTATTGGATTTGGGTATTAAAATACCTAAAGCTCGCGAAATGTGGAGTGTGGAAGATGACGAGGATGAAGCTGTTTACCGCCATTTTATACTCTTTGAGTTGGACCTAAAATTTTTACGAAACCTAATATGGGGCACTATGGCTCAAGATATAGGCATATGGCCCCAATTACCTGGCAGCGTTTACATCTATGGTAAAAGTTGTGGGATTCTTGCGCAGCCATATGATGATCGCGGAATGGATTTGGTTGCTGAAAAAGGCAGGACTTTGGATTCAGTTTATAAAAAATATAATCACTATCTACTTGACTATGATAGAGAAGAAATGGATCGGGTGTATAAAAATTCCTAACAAAGTTTTACACCCTTAAGGAGAGACAGTGCTAGATATATGGTACACATTCCCCGCGACAATGGGAGAAGACCAAGCCTGGATTACTTACAATCACGGTTATGCCGAGGTTGCAGAAGTTGATCCTCACCAGAATGTATTAAGGATTAAGCTCCCATTTAAAAATCCAACCGAAAATGGAATGCCTACTAACGAAGAGTTTCCACAGCTATCTTCAGTTGATGAAGCCTTGGACAATCAAATATCAGCAGCTGGCGGGGTTTACGTCGGACGAGTTACCGTTGGTGGTCATCGATTCTTCTATTTTTACGTAGACATAACCGAGAAAAAAGCATCAGAAATAATTGAAAGTATTGCTATTAGCACATCTTATAAGCTTCAGTATGTATATGAACCAGATAGAGATAGGAAATATTACTGGAATGAGCTTTACCCAACTGATGACGATTGGCAGGTAATTCAGGATCTAAAGGTTTTAGATTCATTGGCTGAAAACGGTGATGTTAATGAGAAAGAACGAGAGGTTATGCACTGGGCTTATTTTCCCGACGAATCCAAGTGTAATACATTTACGACTTGGGTTAAGAACGAGAGCTATGTAGTTCATTATAGTGGTAAGGAAGAAGAAGGCTCGGAATACCTCACTAAATATAGCCATAACGGGACAATGAAGCTTGGCGACATAACAAGCCACACTATCAAATCGAATAAAAAGGCCAGGGAGTTAGGTGGTCGCTACGACGGATGGGAAACGAGCGTTGAGAGAAAATAGACTTGAGCTCACACTTGAAGTGCAAAATTTTTTGCGTATGAGACTAACTGCAATGAAAAAATCTAACAATACGGAAACTATAAATATGAAAAACGCTATCAAGGTACTGTTGGGTGTACCGTCTTCAAATGCTAAACACTTTTCGCTGATTGGCACGCTTTGCGTGATCCTATTCACGATGGGTTGTGCATCAACTGTAACTGCACCAGCCCCTGTGGCGTCGAGTCAGGAGATGACGCCGATAGCCATTCCCGACCAACCGAATGCCATTGAGCTCGGCACCCCTGAGCTACCCGATGCCACTGCAGAGGAAGTGTGGCACTCACAATATGGAAGTCGTTTTGCTCGCAATGTAACGCTTGCAACACTCACTCCCTTCCTACCGGACCCGAATAAAGCCAGCGGTGCTGCGGTTATTGTTGCCCCGGGCGGTGGTTTCTTTTCGCTGTCAATGGAGAATGAAGGATGGCAGGTTGCCCGTGCTTTGGCAGATCAGGGCGTCGCAGCTTTCGTACTCAAATACCGATTGAACCAGACACCGGCAGACATGGACGAATTTAAACGTTCGATGGCAGAAAGGTTTTCGAATCCTGAGCGACGGATTCCGCGCCCCGAAGCCGAAGACATGAAGGTTCGACTCGCACCACAAATTGAAGACTCCCGCGCTGCATTCGCGCTGATTCGGAGTCGTGCCGCTGAATGGAATATCGATTCGGATCGTATCGGCATGGTCGGCTTCTCTGCCGGTGCAATGCTTACTATGGCAACAGCACTCGTCGGTGAAGAGGCTGAGCCAGCGTTTATTGGAAATATTTATGGTCCGCTGGCTTCAGTGACCGTCCCAGCTGATGCGCCTCCTCTCTTCATAGCCCTTGCCGCCGACGACCCCTTCTTTGCCAACAGTGGATTCGGTTTGATCGAAAGCTGGCGCGCGGCAGAAA
>JBNKVX010000064.1:0-19193 GCA_050299435.1 Cellvibrionaceae bacterium
AACCGTAGCCGGATTAAATTCAACTTGAATCTTAACGTCATTGGCAATGGGAAAAAGAGCCGAGCTGGCTTCATTAACCAGGACTTTCTGTGCTTCGCTTAGTGTGTCGATATAAGCCGCTATACCGTTTCCATTTTGCGCGAGTGTTTGCATCAGCGCATCCTGATAGTTGCCTTGACCAAAACCCAGTACAGACAAATAAATTCCTGATTCGCGTTTATGGCTCACTAAATCTTCCAGGCGTTCATCCTGCGTGACCCCGACATTAAAGTCGCCGTCGGTGGCGAGAATTACGCGGTTAACGGCTTCTTTTTTGAAATTCAATTCAGCTTGTTGATACGCTAGAGTTAGGCCTTGGGCACCAGCTGTAGATCCCCCCGCCTGTAAGCGCTGTAAAGCGGCGAGGATTTTATTTTTTTCTTTCACCGGGGTGGGTTCGAGCACAGTTCCGGCTGCACCGGCATACACCACAATGGAAATTGTATCAGTGGGCTTGAGTATACTGAGCAACAGTTCCATTGATTGTTTCACTAGGGGCAACTTATCCGGGTTGTTCATCGAACCGGATACATCCAGTAGAAAAACCAGATTGCTATCAGGTTTATTTTGGTCTTGTAATTCGTATCCTTTAATGCCGATGTGTACTAATTTGTTGCCGGCTTTCCAGGGTGAGTCGGTGACCACAATAGTGGGTTTAAAAGGGCGAGTTTTGTCTTTTGGAAGCGGGTAGTCGTAGTCAAAGTAGTTGATCATTTCTTCAATACGTACCGCATCTTGTGCAGGTAGAAGTCCCTGATTAAGTTGTCTGCGAACAAAGCTGTAGGAAGCTGTATCCACATCAATAGAAAAAGTTGATACGGGTTTTTCCGCAGTTAACAAAACCGGGTTTTCATTAAAATTTTCAAAGCGATCTCTGTATTCCTCTTGCGGAGCTGGGGAGAGAGGCTCACTGGCAAATGCTTTTCGCTCCATAACAATTCCAGGAGCGCGTTGAAGTGACGCTGCTAAATTTGCATCAGGGACTTGTCCAATATCATAGGAAGATATTGAGTCGACCATAGGGGCTGAGCTCATTTCGGGTTTTGCCGCACGTTCTAAAGGCTCGTGTATGCCAGACACTTGAACTTTTTCAGATTCAGAAGCTGAGTCTGTTGACCCTTTTGGAATCTCAGGTCGAGGCGCAAAGTCATGGTAGATAAGGGGTTCGTCTTCTTTCAGTGCGTTGTTTGTAACAGGCATTAAAACAATGGCGCCCACGGCAAGTAATACGCTGGCTGCGATACCAGTTGCCCAATATGGAAAATGTTTGCTTTGCATTTTTTCATCCCTCACGGTATTGATCTTGTGAGTAGGACGATCTGAATCAGGATTTTCCTGGTGAGATTCTGTAGATTTTTTATTTTCTTCTCTAAAGGCCGCCATTGCTGATTCGAGCGCACGTTTTTTAGCGTCGGGCTCTATAGGAGGAATGGCTTCGTTAAAAAGTTTTTCGATGTCATCGCTCATGGAGCTAGCTCCTGCTGCACAAATTGTTGCAGCTGTTTACGGATTTCGTGTATGCGCCAGGAAATGGTTTTTTCTTTTTCTCCCAGTATTTCAGCGGTTTCCTTGTGACTAAAACCTTCCGCAAAAACTAATAGAGCGGTTTCCTTGTAGCCTGCCGCCATACCACCAATAAAGGTCAGAACCTGTTGCAGATAGTGTGAAACCTCGTTTGATGTTGTGTTTGATGCTGTTGTGTCCACAGACTCTTCTGTGTGTGTGACGTCTTCATGTTGGTGACGCGTTTCCGCTTTGGTCCAATCTTTTGCGCAATTGATAACCAGGCGATAAAGCCAGGAGGAGAAAGCGGCATTAAATTGGTATTGCTTTATGTTGCGAGCCAATTTCACACAAGCTTGTTGGCAAATATCCTCGGCGTCTGTTTGTTTGCCACACCATTTAAAGGCAAAACGGTAGATGAGTGCGTAGTGCTGATCGATCAATTCCGCAAATGCAGATTCATCGCCGGCTTGTGCGCGTTTAATCAGCAGTTCATCCTGCATGTGTTGTCCTGATTCGGCCTTTATGATTAGACGAGGTGAGGGCTCATTTCCCTGGCGAGTTATAAAATTTTTGTGTTCACAGTTTAACACGCTAGAAGCGCTTAACTTTGAGAGGCAATGAAGGGTGTTTCAGTCAGTTCGGCAGCGCTAGCTGTTTCAATATTGATGAAGGCATGGCGATGATTAAATACTCCGCGCTGCTTGATTACGCTTATCCTAAGTTGGGTATCAGAAAAACCCAGGCTGACACGTAGCGGAGCGGGTGAACTTTGGGTTTGGGTGTGGTGGGGTCGAAACAATACATAGAGCGCGCTGCCATCAGCGCAGGCGAGCTGACATTTGCGTAACTCGCTGTAGTTCAGATTAAAAGGCGTTTGCCATGAAAGTAAGCTTAAACAATGGGAGGAGCGTGTGAACTCAATCAGGCAAGCGATAAAATCCTGTTTGCTTTTACTTTCCACAATCATAAGGCGGTTAAGAGGAATACCCTGTTGAATCAAGGCTGATGCAAAGGGAATGGCGGGTGGGTTGAGCAAAATCAGATAGCCGTCCGCATGCTTCTCAAACAGCAGATTTAGGACGGGCTTGAATAAGAGCCACTCTCCAGTAAAGCAATTGTGTTGTGAGCAACATTCAATCAAGTTTGATTTTGGCCAGCCGCCATTGAGCAGGATTTTATTACAAGAAGCAAAGCCGCTACTGAGCACCTCTTGCTGGACAAAGGCACGTGAGTGGCCGCGCCAGACGTCGCCACGGCGCAAAAGTTGTTCGAGAGCAGGTTTGGGTTTCATTTTAATATACTGTTTTTATGTACAGTATATCAGTGCCCGAGGAAGCTGCAAGAAAGAAGATGGTGGAGGGTGGCGAGAGGAGGTTGAAATGCTCGACCGTTGGACGGGTCCTCGGCGTTTAGGGTATAAAAGGCAAAACAAGAATGCAGCACAAGCAATAAGGAGTTAGCGAGTGATAACCAACGACGCAGTAATTATGGGGCTATTGGCGCTAATACTCGGTGCCGTTTTCTACACCCACAACCACCCGGCGCCATTCTGGCGTAAATTTTACGGTATCGTTCCAGCAATCTTACTCTGCTACTTCCTGCCAGCACTGCTCAGTAGTTTTAATATTATTGATACCCATGAATCCAAAATCTACTTTGTGGCTTCGCGTTATCTCTTGCCTGCAGCCCTGGTGTTGTTATGTTTAAACATTGATCTTCGTGGCATATTAAATTTAGGTCCCAAAGCACTCATATTATTTTTAACTGGAACGGCGGGAGTCGTTATTGGTGGGCCTATTGCATTTTTAATTGTGGCTTGGTTGATGCCCGACATGCTCGGTTCACTAGGAGAAGATAAAGTCTGGCGCGGGATGACCACAGTCGCCGGTTCGTGGATTGGTGGTTCAGCAAACCAAACGGCGATGAAAGAAATTTTTGAAGTGGACAACCATATTTTCTCGGCCATGGTTGCTGTGGACGTATTGGTTGCCAATGTGTGGACGGCAGTCTTGTTAATTTTGGCAGGCAAGTCTGTTGAGTTGGATAAATGGCGTGGCGCGAATACGCAGGCTCTGGATGAATTACGGGATCGTGTGAGTGCTCAGGAAAAGAAAATAGCTCGAGTTGCTAGCTTGCCGGACTTAATGATGATTTTGGCCCTGGCTTTTGTCAGTGTGGGGGTGGCACACTTTTTTGCTGATTTACTTGCGCCCTGGTTTCAAGAAAATTATCCCGCTACTGCAAAATACAGTTTAACCAGTCATTTCTTCTGGTTGGTGGTGTTTGCCACTGTGATCGGCGTGAGCCTTTCCTTTACGAAAGCGCGAGGCTATGAAGGTGCAGGCGCATCCAAAGTGGGCTCAGTCTTCATTTATATCTTGGTAGCGGCAATTGGCACACATATGCATCTTGGCGCAGTAAAAGAAACGCCAGTGGTATTTGTGATTGGCGGAATTTGGATGTGCATTCACGCTGGCTTGATGCTATTGGTTTGCAAGTTAATCAAAGCGCCACTTTTTTATATGGCAGTGGGTAGCCAGGCAAATATCGGTGGCGCAGCCTCTGCGCCTGTTGTTGCTTCCGCTTTTCATCCTTCTTTGGCTTCGGTAGGGGTGCTGCTAGCTGTGTTTGGCTATGCAATGGGAACGGTAGCGGCCTACCTGTGCGGGCAGGTGCTACGAATCATCGCTTCATAAATTTTCATCAATATTAAGAAATCGTTCTTTCACTCAAAAACGTGAAAGGCTGGCGTCTATACTGAAATAAGTTGAATATTTCAGGTGGACAAATGTCATCAAATCAGAATGAAAAATCCCGCCCTCTCGTTGGGATCTATGCTCCGGAATTGGAAGGTTTTTATTACGGAGAATTGGTGGGGCAATTACTCACGCTTTGTCGCATAAAGAATTATCGCGTTACTGTAATTAAAACGGGAGGCTATGCTGAATTCACCTCAAAAATCCATACTGATGCAATGGATATGGTGATACTACTCAGAAATGCCATACATATTGAACTGGCTAAATATTTATTGGATCAAGGCAAGTCTGTCGTCTCTATTTCCTATGATTATTTTCCCCTACGCATACCGTTTGTCACTGTGGATAATGAAGCTGGTATGCAAATGGGAATTGAAGCTCTCAAACAGGAGGGGCATCTAAAATTTTCCTACATTGGAAACCTCAAAAACTTCGATATACGTAAGCGGTACGAAGCATTTTGCGATGAAATTGAGAAGCTGGAGCTGCAATTTAGCGAAGTCGAAGTTTTTCAAGTGGAAGATGACTCAATCAGTGGAGGCTTTGATGCAGCCGACCAGTATTTTCGTAGCAAGTGCGATGCGACCGCCATTGTGTGCGGGGCGGCGATGAATGCAATTGGCTTTCTCCGACGCTTAGTTAAATACGATGAAAGATTAAAGGAAAAATTATCTTTGCTTGCCTTCGACTCTATTCCTCTCATTCCTGTATTGGAACCGGGGATATTAACGGTAGATCAAAACCTAAATTTGATGGCACACAAAGCACTGGTTTTGGCAGAGAAATTAGAGGGAGACGAAGAAACACCTCATCACAAAGTGACCCCCAAGCTCATTAGCCAGAGCACAGAGTTTATGAATTCCAGTGACGCGTATCTCGCCACTTCATTCGAACTTTCAGAGCTATACAACGCGAATTACATTAAAAGTATTTTGTGTAACCTCAACGAATGGAGTCAATCCATCGCAGATCAAAAACTTGAAAATATCATGATGCTGCGTCTTTTGTTTCGAAGGTACCTTGCGCGAGCGAGTATCTCTAGATCAATTCGCGGGAAAAGTGGTAAACAATACTTGGTTTACACCAAATTAATCGGATTAATAGACCACCTTAATATAGATGCAAAGGATGCCGCGAGTGTAAGTACGGATAATAAGTTTCCGGCAGATTATCAGGATTTTACGCCTGAAGAGTTTGATACCTGTATTCACGTTCCAAGATTTAGCAATGGGAAGCTCTGGGGCTTTGTTAGCACCTACGGAATTACCGAAAATAATGAGCTGCCTTGTAGTTACACTGCATTCACAACTTTTCTTGATCAAATTGTGGCGTATATGACAAAAGAGGCTGATGACGGAACAGTAAGAGATTCTGCTTCCGATCAGGAGTCTGGTGAAGAAAAAGCGGAGGGGAAAATTCTCTGGAATCAGAGTAGCGGCGAAGTCTGTTGGGATGAAGAGGCGCTTGCAATTTTAGGTTTTACATCTGAGTTGGAGCAAAAAATTTATCAAAATATGGAAATTGATGATCGACTGAACGCAGAGCATGTAAATTTACTAAGAAATTACCTGCTGAATGATCAAGAGTCTGATATCCCGATTCGGGTTGTATACAAACATAAATCAAGAGAAATGTTTGAATGTGAGCTAAAGGTTATTGGTGTAGATGATAGGGGAAATACCGTTATTAGTATAAGACAAGTTAAGGCTGGAAGCTAGCGAATGAAGATTGACTTGCTGTCAATATTAACCTTCTTGCTGATAGTTAGCTTATTTGCAAATTTGTTTTTTATTAATTTGAAAATATTTGGTATGTATAAAGAGAAAAACATACAGAAAAATACGCCTGAAATAGTCAAGAAATATTTAGGTGAGCAAGCATATAAAACAGAAAATTATCACAAGTTTAACTACATACCAAAATTGCACAATGTGGTAGTTAAGTTCAGATCTGCTTATCTTAAAATAGAAGAAAAATGCATCGATCGTGAAGTGGATTCGGCTGAGTATTGGAATTTGGCTAATTCAAAAATATTTAGCTTGATAAATTTAGCTGCTGGTTACCTAGGGAGCAAACCGTTACTGAATATTAAGAAGAAAATTGCTTTAATAAAAAAGCTTGTTTCTGAATCAGACAATATAAAAGATAAGCAGAGGGTTATGGATTGTCTTGATAAGTTTTATAAGGTCTGTGACAATAATTCCAATGAAAATAAAATTGCCGAATACGATAAAAAGCTCAACAAAATCATATTGAGATTTACAGACAAGTACTATGCAAAAATGGATCAGCTTATTCAGGCAAATGATAATTTTCTGAGCCAAGGGAAAGGCGCCATCGAGGGTCTGGAAAGATCGATAGGTAACGTAGAAAGTATTTCGAATGCGGTGGTGGGGGGAAGTCAGTTAGCAGAGGAAACTTTAAAGGAGTGTAGGGAAAATAATCAAAGTTTGAAAGAAGGTGTGGCTACGGTCAGTGAGTCTTTATACGCTCTGGAGCAAAAAGTGTATTCCTTGAGAGATGCAGATGGACTGCAAAATTCAGGAGAATCGGCAAATAATTCTGCTCGTGAACTGCAAGAGTTGTCTGAATTGATTCAACGGGAGAACGAAAAAGAGATTTCAAGGCTGAGGTCGATTGTTGAACAGCAAAAATCGGTTATTGTCGATTTGGAAGGCAAACTAAGAGAAATAATTGAGGAGTTGGAGCATGATGATTCGAGCACGGAAGGTGAGAAATCCAGGCACAAAACAATAATAGAGGGCTTGAGGGGAAATTTGCGGGATGCTGAAAATTGTATTTTGACGCTTGAACAGGAAATTCAGAATTTGAAGGTGAGGTCAGAGCAGATTCAAACGGGGTTTTCTGGCTTGGGAGAGAATGAAATTCTGCCTGTAGGCCAAAGTGAAGTGGATAATTTAGAAGAAGTCGTCGAAGATTTGCGCTTGGAAATTGAGAGTAAAAGTCGGGAAAATGAAACCTTAAAAACCATTTCACAGTTTGCTAATGAAATATATAAGGGCGAAACTTACGAAGACCTTTCCTTGTTGCTATATGAAACCCTTATGACTCTGGATTTGAATGTTGTTCTAAAAATATATGCACCGACCAGGACTTTCGATATTTGCGGAGCTGGAAAAATACCGCTTAAGTTGTCAACAATTATTGATAGCATGTTAAAAAATGAAACAAATGTTAACAACCAATCATTTTTCTTTAAGTTCTCTAATGTTGGCGGCGCAGTTCAATCTTCCAGAAACAAAAAGCTGAGTGAAGCAGAGAAAGCCCATATTTTATTGCTAACAGAGTTGGCTAATAAAATGTTTGATATCGTGCGATTTAAATATAAAAATAAAACACAACTGCAAAAGCTGGAGGACTGTGAAAATAACATCAAAAAAACTTTCTCAAGTGTTGATACGGCTTTTGAGAAGATCAATTATAACGCCATCAAAGCGGTTGAAGAAAGTTTTCGTCAGGTGAAAGAAGTAGCGCGAAGTTCGGGAGTGAATGCGACCCAAATTGCCCGGCTGAGTGCATTGGAGTCTGATGCAATTGCAGAAATAAACAGTCAAACAGCGACGAAACTCAAGGTTAGGAAATCCTTTCTGGAAACCTTGAAAGAGATCGAATCGCTGTATTCCTGAATTTTATTTAACAAGCTTGATCGATCAATAGCTCTGCCTTTGATGTGATGGCTGTTGAACCACCAATACGAATTTTAATAGTGGGTTCGCCGCTATTGTCCATTTCAAGTTGAATCAAGCTTTGGCGGGCGCCATTGGCGCCGCGCCTAACAGAAAAGCTGTGTGTGCCCTGCTGAACAGATTGTTGTTCGCACAGATAAGCAGCGAAGGCTGGCATCGCTTCGCCTATTGCAGGGTCGGAAGTGGCGCCGGTGCCGCGTTCCAATAAGCGTGCGTGAAAATCTCCGCCTTGGTTGTCTGTATTGGGTGCAAAAAGTATAAGTGAATCTACCAGACTTTGTGGTAGGGAACTTTGACTCCACTCGCGATTGTGAAATGCCGCTTCCCGAAGTGCGTGATAGGACTTGAGGGGGACAAACAGATAGGGTTTGCCGCAACTTACGATCAGACTAGTGTAACGTGCGGTGCTGATATCAGAGGTGTTTAACCCAATGGTCGAGGCGATGTCATCAGTGCCAGGAGTATAACGGTCTATAGTCGGTTCAATTTTTTGGCTGATCAATATTGGGTGTCGAGTGTTGGCCAGGTCAATATGGACTTCGGCCTGCTCAAACAGAAAGTGGGCTTTGTTGTCTATCACCTCTAATAGCCCATGATGGATCAAGCCGGAAGCTGCGGCAATCATGCAGTGGGCACCGGCGCTGGCGCTTTGCCCTTCGTGAAAGGCCTGCAGGCTAAAGTCGACACCATTCCCTTTGCGGATGAACACAACATCGGCGGCCAACATTTCTCCTGCCAAAGTCTTTGCAAGTGCTTGTGAAATAGTGTCAGCGGCGGGGAAAACGGCAACCGGCACGCCAGAAAAGGCATTTTCAGCAAAAGCGTCGACGATATAGTAGGGGTGGCTCATAGGTCTTTTCCTATATGTTTATATTAGAGGTCCGATTTTAAGGGTCTGGGGGCCCCCTGTCTTGTCCTCCTATCACTTTAAGTTTGATAAACAATATGGTATAAAGCGCGCCCGGCTTGCTTGGCAGGCCAAATTTTAAATTTAACGTCGCACATATATCGACACATTCGCCTGGGTGCCCCGGCTTCGGCTGTGGTTGGCAAATGGGATATATGGAGGCTTAACCCAACATACAGGAAAAGAGCTATGCCTACGGTAAGCATGAAAGATATGCTTCAGGCTGGTGTGCATTTCGGCCACCAGACCCGATATTGGAATCCCAAAATGGGCGATTACATTTTTGGTTCCCGCAATAAAATCCATATTATTAATCTTGAGCAAACTGTCCCCGCTTTCAATGAGTCATTGGCGGTTATTAAGAAAATGGCCAGCCTCAAGAAAAAAATTCTCTTCGTCGGCACCAAGCGTGCAGCGAAAAAAACCATCAAAGAACAAGCCGAACGCAGTGGTATGCCCTATGTCAGCAACCGCTGGTTAGGTGGCATGTTGACCAACTACAAAACTATTCGAGCATCAATTCGCCGTTATCGTGAGCTTGCCAGTCAGGAAACTGATGGAACCCTCGAAAAGCTAACCAAGAAAGAAGCCTTAATGCGCACGCGTATGAAAGATAAGCTCGAATTGTCCATTGGTGGTATCAAGGATATGGGTGGTCTACCCGATGCGCTTTTTGTGGTTGATGTTGATCATGAACGCATTGCCATTCAGGAAGCTAACAAGCTGGGTATTCCTGTTATTGGTGTGGTAGATACCAATAGTGATCCTTCAGGTGTTGACTACATTATTCCCGGTAATGACGACGCGATACGCGCTATCAAACTTTATGTGTCTGCGGTTGCGGATGCCTGCATTGAAGGTGCAGCTGAAATTTCTTCTGTACCAAACAAAGATGAGTTTGTTGAAGTAAAAGAAGACGATAATGCTGCTGCTAAATAAGCGCCGCTGCTAAGTAATCGTCACATCAATTGTGCATCTTGTAAGTCGTTGAGAGGCAGGCGCCTCTCAGCTAACGATTAAATGAATTTGTGAGGAATTGACAATGGCAGTGACTGCTTCCCTTGTAAAAGAACTCCGTGAGCGTACCGGCTTGGGGATGATGGAGTGTAAAAAGGCCCTGGTTGAAACTGACGGTGACATTGAACTGGCTATCGAAAATTTACGTAAAGCCTCTGGTTTAAAAGCGGCTAAGAAGGCTGATCGCACCGCTGCTGAAGGGGTGGTTGCAATTAAGATTGCTGACGACAACAGTTATGGCGTGGTCGTAGAAGTAAACAGTGAAACTGATTTTGTTGCTCGCGACGAAAGCTTTCTGGGATTCGTTAATACCGTTGTTGAAAAAGCGTTTGCCGGAAAAATTGGAGATGTCAGCGTATTAGTTGACGAAGCGCTAGAGAATACCCGACAAGCTTTGGTTCAAAAAATTGGTGAAAACATCAGTGTTCGTCGTGTGACTTTTGTTGAGCCAAAGAATGGTTTGGTTGGTGGTTATGTCCATTCAAACAACCGCATTGCTGTGCTAACTGAATTACAAGCGGGTGATAACGAACTGGCTCGTGATATCTCCATGCATGTTGCCGCGGTGAACCCGCAGGTTCTGAACCCAGAAGATATGTCGGAAGAATTGGTGAATAAGGAAAAGGAAATTATCCGAGCTCAACCGGATATGGAAGGAAAGCCAGCCGAAATTGTCGAAAAGATGATGGTGGGACGCATCAACAAGTTTTTAAAAGAATCCAGTCTGGTGTCTCAGCCTTTTGTGAAAGATCCTGAAATTACCGTTGGCAAGCTGGCAGAAAAAGCCGGTGCAACTATTTTGTCGTTTACCCGCTTTGAAGTTGGTGAAGGGATTGAAAAGAAAGAAGAAGATTTTGCTGCAGAGGTTGCCGCACAGGTAGCAGCCAGCAAATCTTAAACTTTCGTGAATCGAAGTGTAAATATAAAAAGGCGGGTCGTTTATCCCGCCTTTTTATTAAGTGTTAAAGTTGAACTGACTTGGAATAGGAGAATAAATGCATGTCGCCTGATTTGAAGTACAAGCGTATTTTATTAAAGCTCAGTGGCGAGCAATTAATGGGTGAGCAGAGTTTTGGGATAGACCCAATATTTCTCGACAAAATGGCTGGCGATGTAAAAAATCTCGTGGATTTGGGTGTTGAAGTTGGTGTGGTCATTGGTGGTGGGAACATATACCGCGGAGCGGCACTGAGTAAGGCGGGCATGGATCGTGTTACCGGCGATCATATGGGTATGCTGGCAACAGTAATGAATGGCTTGGCCATGGCAGACGCCCTGCATCGAATTCAGGTACCTTGTACCCTAATGTCAGCCTTTGGTATGGCGGGAGTTGCGGACCAGTACGACAGTCGCCGCGCGAAAGCACTGTTGAGTGACAAACAAGTGGTGATATTTTCAGCGGGGACGGGTAATCCTTTCTTTACAACCGATACGGCAGCGTGTTTGCGTGGCATTGAAGTGGGTGTTGACTTGGTGCTTAAAGCAACAAAAGTGGATGGCGTGTACAATGCAGACCCAATGAAAAACCCTGATGCTACGCGATATTCCAGCATTAGCTACGACCGCGTACTTGCAGAAAAATTGGGGGTGATGGATCTCACCGCAATTTGTCTTTGTCAGGATCACAAAATGCCCCTTCGCGTATTCAAAATGGATAAGGCTGGAGCGCTTATCAATATAGTTAAAGGTGCGGATGAAGGGACACTAATTTTCGAGGAAGAGTAAAATGCTTGAAGATATTAAAAAAGATGCGCAAGAACGTATGACGAAAAGCGTCGATGTGTTGGGAGTCAATTTTAATAAGATTCGCACAGGTCGAGCGCACTCTAGCATTCTCGATGGCATTACTGTCTCCTACTACGGTAATGAGACGCCCTTAAATCAGGTTGCCAATGTCAGTGTTTTGGATGCCCGTACTTTATCCATCAGCCCTTGGGAAAAGAGCGTTGTTCCGGATATTGAGAAAGCGATTATGAAATCGGACTTGGGGCTTAACCCTGTTACAACAGGTGATTTGATACGGGTTCCAATGCCAGCCTTAACCGAAGAAACAAGAAAAAACTACATAAAACAGGCAAGAAATGAGGCAGAAGCAGCGAGAGTATCAGTGAGGAATATTCGTCGTGACGCATTGTCGACCGTGAAAGATTTGCTGAAAGAAAAAGAAATTAGCGAAGATGATGACCGTCGAGTACACGATGAAATTCAGAAAATTACCGATAAATTTATTGCAGACATTGACGCAGCATTGGTTGTCAAAGAAAAGGATTTGATGGAAATTTAATTTCCCAAATCATTAAGGTATCTTCGTGAGTCAGCACCCATTAAAGCACCTTGCCATAATCATGGATGGGAACAACCGTTGGGCAAAACGCGAGGGTAAACAGGGGATAGCAGGCCACAGGGTGGGGGTTGAACGCATTCGTGACGTATTAAATGCGTGTAAGCAACATCAAATAGAAGTGCTTACAGTTTTTGCTTTTAGCAGTGAAAACTGGCGCAGGCCTCCCAAAGAAGTAGAAGCCTTAATGGGGCTTTTTTACACCTATTTAAAAAAAGAAGCGACAAAACTTGCGAAAGAAAGCGTGCGTCTAAAAGTGATTGGAAATCGTGATCGCTTTGACCAAAAATTGCGTAATGCCATTGATGAAGCCGAAAAAATTGCTTCTGTAGGAGAGTCCACTCTCGTCATCGCGGCGGATTATGGTGGTTGTTGGGATATCGCAACTGCTGCGCAAAAGGCGGCAGAAGATGTCGCTGCAGGAAGAGCTTCAAAAGTAGATGAAAATTTAATTGCATCACATCTTACCACTCATGATTTACCCCCCCTTGATTTGCTCGTTCGTACCGGTGGTGAATATCGAATTAGTAATTTCTTAATTTGGCAGGCCGCCTATGCCGAATTGTATTTTAGTGAAAAATTGTGGCCTGAATTTGATGAGCAAGAACTTAAAGAGGCAGTAGAAGCTTATTACAGCCGTCAGCGCCGTTTTGGCAAAACCGGAGATCAGGTTGATCAGGAGGTGATTCGTGCTTAAACAGCGTATTGCCACGGCTCTCGTTCTGGCTGCAATATTTCTGGCGGTCTTGTTTTTTGCTCCCTGGCAGGGTTTTGCGCTGTTTACCGGTCTGGTCTTTGGCTTGGCTGCCTGGGAGTGGGCAAATTTATCGGGTTATTCCTCACTGTTTTCTCGCATTGTTTACACATTTATAACGGTAATCATTGCTATTGTCATAGCGACGCACAATGCCTGGTTTTTTGAAGATATCTATCTGAAGAAAATTCTCCTGGGCAGTGGTGTCTGGTGGGCTTTGGCTCTGCTTTGGGTGCAGGGATATCCCTCCAGCGTGATTTTGTGGCGGAGCAAGTGGGTGCGAGCTCTAATGGGGTGGAGTGTTTTATTACCGGCCTGGTTTGCCTGCTTGTATTTAAACCATATGGAAAATGGTGATGTTGCGGTGCTCAGCGTGGTGCTGATTGTTGCAGCAGCAGATATTGGTGCTTATTTTGCGGGTCGTGCTTTTGGTAAGCACAAACTTGCACCCAATGTCAGTCCGGGGAAAACCTGGGAAGGTGTATTGGGAGGCTTGTTGGCAAATACCCTATTGTTGTTTGCCTTAATGTATCTATGGGATTTTCCTCCGCAGGATTGGATGTTATTTGCAATGCTGGTGTTTCCTGCCAGCTTGGTGTCGGTCCTGGGAGACCTGTTGGAAAGTATGGTTAAACGTCATCGTGGAATAAAAGACAGTGGTCATATACTGCCCGGTCATGGCGGGGTTATGGATCGAATTGATGGACTTGTTGCTGCCGCGCCAGTCTTTCTTCTCAGCTTGATGCTGTTGGGAATGACCTAAGGGGCTTCATTCATGCAAAACCTCAGTATTTTAGGGTCAACTGGATCGATAGGGCAGAACACGCTGGAAGTGCTCAGATTGCATAAAGACCAATTTCATGTTTATGGATTGGCAGCACACAGCAATGTAGAGGTGCTGGCCAGACAATGTTTGGAGTGGGAGCCCGAGGTGGCGGCCTTGGTAGATCAACAATCCGCTCTGGAATTAGCGGACATCTTGCGTCGTGAGGGAAAGCGAACCGAGGTATTGGTGGGCGAAGAGGGCTTGGCTCAGGTCGCTGGTTCACCTCAGATCACGACGGTTGTAGCGGCAATCGTTGGAGCTGCAGGCTTAGAGCCAACTTTTGTGGCGGTGAAGGCGGGCAAGAAAGTCTTGCTTGCCAATAAAGAGGCCCTGGTGATGAGCGGCGCCTTGTTTACCCAAGCTGCAAAAGCTTGCGGCGCAACTATCTTGCCCGTCGACAGTGAGCACAATGCAATTTTTCAATGTTTACCGCAAAACTGTGAAAACCTTGAGCAAGCAGGAGTATTGCGACTCTTGCTTACCGGCTCCGGAGGACCGTTCAGAGACTGTCCCTTAAGCGAGTTGGCTCAGGTAACGCCCGATCAAGCTTGTGCTCATCCAAATTGGGATATGGGCAAAAAGATTTCTGTTGATTCAGCCACCATGATGAACAAGGGCCTGGAATTTATTGAAGCATGCTGGCTTTTTAATCTGACGCCAGAGAAAATCAAGATAGTGATTCATCCTCAAAGTATTGTTCATTCAATGGTCCAATATGTTGATGGCTCAGTATTGGCGCAGATGGGTAAGCCCGATATGCGAACGCCAATAGCGCATTGTTTGGCTTGGCCCAAGCGTATTGAATCAGGTGTGGAGGCGCTGGATTTGGCGGCATTTGGCAGTCTGGATTTCAGCGAGCCTGATTACGAGCGTTTTCCCTGTCTGGATTTGGCAATTCAAGCAGTGACAGCGGGGGGAGACGTGCCAGCCGCATTGAATGCTGCAAATGAAGTTGCCGTCTCGACATTCTTGGAAGGTGGAATTCAATTTACCGAAATTGCAAAAGTAATAGAAAAGGTATTGGTAAATTGGGCTAAAAGCGAACCGAAGTCTCTCGAAGAGGTCATAAAGGCTGACTCTCAGGCACGTGAGCTGGCTGGCAGGGCTATTGAATCACTACAGAACAAGCAATCCAGAATTATGGGATAGATGAAGTGGGCATATTGACAACAATTATTTGGTTTCTGGTCGCGCTTATTGTGCTCGTGGCAGTGCATGAGTACGGGCATTTTATTGTCGCTCGACTTTGTGGTGTCAAAGTGTTGCGCTTTTCAATTGGTTTTGGGAATCGTCTCTGCACCTGGCACGACAAGAAGGGGACGGAATTCGCCCTTTCAGTTATTCCGCTTGGTGGCTACGTAAAAATGCTGGACGAGCGAGAGATGGAGGTTGAGCCTGAAGAGCGCCATTTGAGTTTCAATGCCCAGCACCCCTGGAAGAAAATTGCGATTGCAGCAGCGGGTCCCATTGCCAATCTGCTGCTTGCCATTGTCTTTTTTTGGGTGATTTTATTTTTTCATGGTCGATGGGATGTTGCGCCGGTGGTGGGTGAGCTGCAGGAAGATTCCCTCGCAGCTAAGGCTGGCTTAGTTGTTGGTCAGGAAATTGTTGAAATAGACGGTAATCCGACTCCCAGTCGAATAGACGTTTATATGGCTTTGTTTAAGCGTCTCGGTGAGACCGGAGACATTGTTTTTACTTTGAAGTATCCCGATTCTGAGCTTGAGTATGAATCCAATGTACGGATTGACAATTGGTTGCGTGGCCAAAAAGAACCCGACGTAATGGGCGGATTAGGGCTGGTTTTTCAGAGGCCACCTGTTGGTAAAAAGGTGACGGTAGTGGTCGAAAATTCGGCCGCAGAAGCTGCCGGTTTTAAGGTTGGGGATGAATTGCTGGAAGTGGATGGGACCGAAATTAGCAACGGCACGCAGTGGACAAACTACGTGCGTGAGCATCCGCAAGAAGAGATAACAACTTGGGTTCTCAGAGAAGAGAAAGAGCTGAAATTAAATCTGACCCCAACACTTCAGAAAAATGAAGAGGGAGAGGGTTTTGGTTACGCAGGCATCGGTTTGTCTTATCCAGAATCGTATGCGCGGCTAAAAGACTATGGTCCGCTTGAGGCCATCCCCGTGGCTGTGCAAGATGTTAAAGACACCATTCATTTGGTCTTTGTGTCAATTAAAAAGCTGATTGTGAAAGAAATTTCCCTAAATAACTTGAGTGGGCCTATTGGCATTGCTAAAGTTGCCGGCGATTCGGCCAAGGCTGGGATTTGGGTGTTTTTCGGCTTTTTGGCCTCGCTCAGTGTGTATTTGGGCATTCTCAATTTACTTCCTATTCCCGTGTTGGATGGTGGGCACATTGTCTACAGTCTGGTCGAGTGGGTAAAAGGAGGTCCAATTCCCGAGAAAATTCAACTTTGGGGCGTTCAGGCAGGCATGGCGATGTTGTTGTGCCTGGTCGTTGTAGCGAGTTTTTACGATATATTTGGTTAAGAACTAACAAAAATAGCACTAACAATAAGAGTTTTTTTATAAACATGAAGTACCTCATTACTAGTTTGGCACTCCTGCTGTTTTCCTCGCACCTTTATGCCGCGACCTTTAGAGTAGAGGATATTCGATTAGAGGGTTTGCAGCGTGTATCTGCGAGCCCCGTGTTTGCCGCTCTACCCGTGCGTGTTGGCGATGAGATTGACAACGAAAATGTTCGTCAGATTTTAGGCGCGCTGTTTGCGACAGGGTATTTCACCAATGTGCAGGTTGCTCGTGATGGCAATGTGTTAATCCTCATTTTGCAGGAAAGACCAGCCATAAAATCGGTTGAAATCAATGGAAACAAAGCGATTAAAACTGAACAATTAGAAGAAGTATTTGAAGAGCAAAATCTGAAAGAAGGGGAAATTTTACAACGTCCAACGCTTCAACAAATTGTGCGTGAGTTGGAAAGACAATATATCGGCAGAGCGCGTTATGGTGCGAAAGTTGAAGCAAAAATTGAAGACCTGCCCAATAACATGGTGAGTGTCAAAATTGAAGTTGACGAAGGCAGCTCAGCGAAAATCAAGCATATCAATATAGTCGGCAATAAAATATTTACTGACGAGGAAATCTTAAAAGATTGGGAAATGAATATTTCACATTGGTATTCATTTTTCTCAAAGGCAGATCAATATTCAAAAGAAAAATTAAGTGGAGATATTGAAAAGCTCGAATCTTTTTATCTTGATCGAGGGTATTTAGACTTCACTGTCAACTCAAGTCAGGTTTCGGTAAGCCCAGACAAAAAAACCGTTTATGTGACCCTGAACATACATGAAGGCGATGTGTATACCGTTAATGAAATTGATATAGCGGGTGATCCAAAACTTTCTGAAGCGCGGATTCGTCGCCTGATATTGTTGCGCGAAGGCGATATTTTCTCTCAGAAGAAAATGACAGACACTTCTGAGTTTATGACCAATATGCTGGGTAATGCCGGTTATACAAATGCTAAAGTAGAAGGCATACCGGAAAAAAACCAGGAAGATAAAACCGTTAAGCTTAACTTTTTGATTGACCCGGGCAAGCGAGTCTATGTACGCCGTATTGAATTTCGTGGCAATACCAAAACCAGTGACAACGTGTTACGGCGGGAAATGCGTCAAATGGAAGGCTCATCAGCCTCAAATGCACGTATTGAGCAGTCCAAGGTACGCTTGGAGCGTTTGGGCTTCTTTAAGGAAGTGACGGTAGAAAATCGCGATGTGCCCGGTACCACAGATCTTATTGATGTTGAGTTTACGGTGGAAGAGCAGCCCTCTGGAAGTATTACTGCGACAGTAGGTTATTCGCAGTCTACCGATTTAAACTTGGGTGTGAGTCTGGAGCAGAATAACTGGCTGGGAACAGGAAAACAGATTCGTTTGTCCGCCAATAAAAATATTTACCAGAATTATTACAGTTATTCTTATAACGATCCTTATTTCACAGCTGACGGAGTCAACAGAGGATTTAAGGCTTATTATCAGAAACAGGATTACAGTCGCGTCAGACGTTCAGCTTCAGCCGGATATGAATCCAATACTTATGGTGCGAATGTTTCATTCGGCTACCCGATTTCCGAGATATCGCGTGTTGGTATGAGTATTGGAGCGAGTCACGAAGAAATTTCGGCTTACAGCAATTCACCTCTAGAGGTTCGCGCTTCGCCTGCGCTTAATCCGGGTGTCAATTTAAATTTTATTAGCCAGACAGATTGGGAAGACTATGTGCAAGCGGGAATACCGCGAGATGCAAATGATAATTATCAAGAGTTTTTATTGCAGACTAATCGTGTAAATAGCAGTGTTTTACCAACAGTTGAGCCCGGTTTCCTGGATAAGTATGGCGATCAATTTGACAGTGGGTCCTTAACTTTTTCATGGAGCCGTGTCACCTTAAACAGGGGCGTACTGGCGACGAGGGGAACTTCGCAAAGTCTATCTGCGATGTCGACAGTTCCGGGAAGCGACCTGGAATATTTCAAACTTACCTACGATGCGCAAGCCTTTGTTCCCATTTGGCGAGAATTTACGCTGAGATTTAAAACTTCGCTAGGTTACGGTGATGGCTTTGGCGATATGGAAGAGATGCCATTTTTCCAAAATTATCGCGCTGGGGGTTTTGGTTCGGTTCGAGGTTTTGAGAAATTCACTATAGGGCCAAAAGGCTCATCCGGGTATAATTATATTCAATCGCAATACACAGGCTGGCAGGATCTGAACCGCAGTGGAAGTGTTGAAGATGGAGAATTGTTGGGAAGCAATGCCGCCTATGTGTTGTGTGAAGACCCCACATCAGGTTATGTCAATGCCCACATCTGTGAGCCCGGCAAGCTGATTTATCAGCCACGGGGTTTTACAAGGTATAACGACTATGCATTTGGCGGAAATATATTAGTCGAGTTTAGTACTGAACTTATCTTGCCTATTCCTTTTGTGGAAGATGCAAGGTCAATGCAGCTTGTCGCTTTCGTTGACACGGGAAATGTGTTTTCCAACAATTGTGGTGAATTGCAGTTGGCGTGCTCTGATGTTGATCTGGGTGAACTTAAAGGTTCAGTAGGGCTGGGTTTTACCTGGATATCGGCAATGGGTCCAATGACATTCAGTTATTCGAGACCCTTCATGAATTTTGACGAGAGTCCCGAGAGTCGAGATTTTAGGGAAGCGTTCCAATTTTCATTTGGTGCAGGTTTTTAATTATATTAAAAAAGAAAGAGAGAGAATTATGAAAATGTTAAAACTGCTCGCGACTTTGGTATTTTTGTTAAGTGCACAATTTGCCTTTGCGGCCAAAGTGGCAGTCTTTA
>JBNKVX010000064.1:19203-19472 GCA_050299435.1 Cellvibrionaceae bacterium
GTCTTTAATTTTGAAGCCGCAGTGTTTAGTACTGCTCAAGCCAAGAAAGCGATCGAAGATTTGCAAAAAAATACCGACTACTCCCAGTGGGCGGCACAGGAAGAGTCTTTGATTACTGAGCTGCAAGCACTTAATAAGCAAAAAGAGACTGAGGGCTTAACCTGGAGTGCCGAGCAAGTTGGTGAATACCGTAAAAAAGTGAATTTACTTCAGCAAGATTTACAGTTTAATCGTCAAAAACTTCAGGGCGCGCAGGAAGAATTACGCCG
>JBNKVX010000065.1:0-19367 GCA_050299435.1 Cellvibrionaceae bacterium
GCTGTTCTGATAAGGGTCCAAGCAGGCCGCCGAGGAGTAAGCCTAGAATGACAAGCACAACGGCAATTTCCAGCAGCGAAAAGCCTTTTTGAAAATCAGGGCGACAACGACAATAAGACATCATTAAAGCTACCGTCTAAATTCTTATTAAGTCGAAAAAAAAAGTTGCTGTCAGCGACAGCATTGTTATTTTCATAATAGTCGGAAAGAGCGTAGCTTACCCGCGTTTGCCCAGAGAGCCGGGTACCGGGTGCGAGTAATATCGCTGCGCTATTCAAGGATTTGTCCCCACTGATGTTTAAACAGTTCCCTTCGCTGGCTGTACAAAATGCAAAATAGACAAGATCAGCCCAAGCATTTCGCATCCAGCTTTCAGGCGCAATGCCCAAGGCACAAGCATTATTCCAATCTGTCGGTAATGCGCTATCAAATGGCACGTTTCCTTGTTGCAAGGTATCCACAGAATCATAAGGTGGCATTCCGGCACTCGCAGCCCAGGGATATACTCCGCAGGCGTTTTGATATTGGCTCAGCAGTTCGGCAATGCTGTTTAGTACGCGTGTTTCAATTAAATTCCAAAAATCCTGGTTTTCAATCGCTAGAATAACGTCATTGTGTAGATCATCCACAACGCGCGAATAATTATTGGTATTAGCATCGGCATTGATGCCTTCAAGATAATCACTTAAGGGTGAATTATTGTTTCTGTTTTGTGAAGCTAAGGGACGATTAGGCGCAATAAGAATTGCTGCCAACTCAGTGCCATCCAGGTTTAAGGAAGTAGAAGTTGAACTGTTTTTACTGACACTGCTCATTGATCTTAAATTTAAATTCAATGAATACCACAAATGACTATTAGATCCATCACGCAACTCTGGCAACAAAATATCACGATAAGGTAAACGACCAAGTGCAGTAGTACAGTTTCCACCACTCACATCGCCAACACCATCACCATCACTGTCCGGACACGGCAGTACTCCCGGCGGTGTTGACTGGAGTGCAAACCCCAACAGAGCTTTGCGCGCTTCTTGCAAAGCATTTGTTGTTTTGTGATTTGCTTTTTCTCTTAAGCTATTTATTGAAAGAGAAGTCGTAACCAAAATTGCGATACCGGCTAAAACCATAGCCATAATTATTAAGAGAGCAGCTCCCGTTTGATGTTTACGATTAGTCATCTTCGGCTTTAGCACTTTCTATTTCGGCCTGCGAGGCTGTACCTGGATCGACAAATTCCCACGACTCTTTTATACGATTTTTTTCCAAATCCCATACTTGCCCCGGCTTCAGTCGTTGTTGCTTTCCTTGGCTTTTAACCACAACATCTCGCTGTCGAGTCTGGGTAGACAGCCTCAAGTCCTTTGTAAGAGAGTCAGAAAGTTCACTTTTCCCATTAATCCAAACCATAGACTGACCATCTTCGCGCAGAACGAAGCCAGACAACTCAATTTCCTTGTCTTTTGGACCTTCAGTTCTTAATTGGGTCGTACTTTGTTCAATAATGATGTTGTCACTCGTAATTTGTTTTCTCTTGCTGTCGAGTTCCGTACGTTCCGCCGGGCTCGTAAAAAGGCGGCCAAACTCGTCGTTGTCTGCGTAAGAAAACTGCACAAGAAAAAAAACAGAAAGAAGATATTTAAACTTCATCGAGATTTTCTTCCCAAGCATCCTGTAGATCATGCAAATTGAACCAACGTAAATGACACTTAGCTTGTAATCCTTCATATAGCTGAGCTTTTCCTGTGCCGCCGATTTTCCTGATTTCACAGGCCTGTACACTGTAAGTCCCCTTGGCAAGTACTTCATAGCTCTTAAACAAATTATACAAATCGCCTTCATGCAAGAGTTTTAGATTCAGATACATATCAGTAATATAAACGGGAATTTCATAGTGAAAAAATGGTGTTTCACCTTCTTCTGCTATACGAGTGTTGTCTAGATGAAAATGAATATCTGGAATTCCTATCTCTTCGGCAACAGTTCTCAGTGTTTCAATCCAATTCAAGCGATTAGCTTCGCCAATGCGACCCTTTCCTACCAAAAGTGTGTATTGCGGATAATATTCGACAAAGGTATCTTGAGAAGCTTCTGATGCTCGATTAATTACCTGTTGTTGCTGTGTTTGCATACTTGCGCGTTTCATTGCTGTTTTTTGGTCGAATCGTACATACGCCGCAATTACAAGATACAATGACGCGACCAGCAGAATAACAATCCGTGTTAGATGTGGTCTCCAATCGAGCTTATTCGAAAATTGCAAGCTCATTATCGCCCTCCAATGTATTATCGGGTGAAAATAAAACACGCAACTCAAACTGGTTGTTGCTCATGTCTCTTGCATCAACTGTTTCTTCGAGCCCTCCACGGTCTGAAAATTTTGAACTAATTCGTACGTCGATTGGGTTCAATAGAATATGAACGGTACGAACACGATCAAGCTGGCGAATGGCTTCTGTAAATTCATCCATCAATGCGACCGCGCGATGATAATTCATATTTGTACGATCCAGGCGACCTTTAAGTGTTAACGCAGACTGAAATTCATTTTCGTCCGTATATTCTTCTTCGCTGAAAGCATCATTTTCTGTTGAAATTTTTGACAAATCAGAATACTCAGACTTAATGGCTTGCAATTGATCCGGGTTCAGTTTTTGCCACTGGAGGGTTTGTAAGCTAAAGCGTTGAAATTGTGCTTTATCAAACACCTTGCTTAATGCAGGAAACAGCGCTTGAGGGGTGTCAGTATTATCTCGTTCGACGGATTGCGCGAGTATAACTGTTTCTTTTATTAAATCTGCACTGTCAATTTGCTCTTGTTTGTCGCCATAAAGTCTTTCATGTTCCTCAAGCAAAGCAGCTTTTTTGAGAAGTAGAAATTCTTCTGAATTAGCGTACTCCTTTGCGTTGAGCAGCAGAAAACTGGCTATAACGATAAAGAATAAACTCAATACCGTAGTCAGATTTTTAACAACTACATTTAATTTAAAGCGATTATATGGAACACGATTTTTCTTTGGAAGGTATTGTTGTTGCTGGCTTTTCTCCTGGGTGCATAAAAACGCGAAAAGTGTATCAGCTTCGCGATTTTCACAGTTTTTTAAGTCGAACAGGGAAAAGAGTTCTTTTACACCAATGAAATTGAATTTCAATGTATTGGAATCTTCGCAATACTCTTTGGTTTTCTCGATCAATTCATCTGAAACAAGGGCATATACTGTTAGCACGTCCATATAGTTCAACATGCGCTGATTGATTAAAAATCGATGCATAATATCGACGTTGCTAGCCAATATCGTTGCAAGTGTTTCAGGAGATTTTTCTTTGCGTATTCGACGTTCCAGCTTTGCCTGACGAGAAATAGTAAGCTTTCCTTCAATAAACACAGTTTCACGAATTGCGCTACGCATCTGCCTGGAAAAAAGTAAAAGGTTATCTTCCTTGGCAGAAATTTTCTTCAGTATGCGCTCGCTTAAATAGGGAACGGACCAAATACCGCTTATCGGAATTTCCAGCTCCGTAAATAATGTCATCCACTTATCAAGCGCTTCTACGTTCAACAAAGAGGAAAACATGTACTGAACATCGCGGCGACCGACTTTTGTGCGGCCCAATGCCAGGGTATTGCGATACTCGATATCGCGAAATATTTTACTTTCAAGCCGATTAATTAACTGCAAGCGATCCCTGCCTCGAACATGCGGTACTAGTTCTGTTCGGAAATCCTCATCTTGCAAGTCCACCAACATGAAGGAGGGCACCACAACAGAACGCTGAATGTACTCGCGGAGAAGTGTGATTCCTTCATCATCATCATAGAAATCCAGTTTTCCGACCAATGTATGTTGATCAAACTCAAAAACTTCCATGTGATAGCCGGTGTAAAAAAAGACACGTTTCATCCGACTAACCTATCTTCGACACGGCATCCCAAACGGGGCCAAGTACCGATAACATGATCCAACCAAGCAGGGTGCCCATGATCACCGTGAGAATTGGACTAATAGCGGGTTCTATTTTGTCGATAGCCTCCTTCACTTCACGGTTATAAAAATAACTTACGTTGTTGAGCGCATCGTCCAGGTTGCCGGTGGATTCACCAACACGAACCATGCGCACCACCAGAGGCGGAAACAGTTCGGCCTTTTCAAAGCTTTGACTGATACTGATACCTTCGGAGATTTGTTGGTGCACATCTTCCAATGCCTTCGAGAGCACTTCGCTGTCTACCAAAGCCTTACTAATTTCCAAAGCACGCAACACCGTAATGCCCGCGGCATACATCAATGCCATATAGTTCGCCAAGCGAGCCAGCTTCAGTTTAAAAAGTATATTGCCGACTATCGGTGCCTTGAGCTTTAGAAAATCCAATTGATATCGTAGAGATGGCCGAGTTTTCGCGACGCGTTTTATAAAAATTGTAAGCACAACAGGTGCTGAAAAAATTAGCCACCAATAAGCTATGAAAAAATCTGATACTGCTATAAGTGCAATGGTGTGGAAAGGAATCTCTCCGCCCATTTCCTCGACAAAAGGAACAATTTTAGGGACGAGATAAATCATCAGAAAAGTGGTGACCGAAAGTACAACAAAACCCACTATGGCGGGATACATGATGATTTTTACTGTTGCAGCGATTATTTCATCTATCCATTTTAGTGATGTACCCATGTCGCGCAGGATGGTTGGTAACTCGCCAGATTCTTCACCTACTTCAATAAGAGAACGAAACACTGAATCAAAATCGTTTGTAAAATTGTCCAAGGATTCCGAGAATGTCTTCCCGCCTTCTATCGATTCGACAATTCCGGCGAGTACATCTTTAAAATAGGAATCCGGCGTGCTGTCACGAAGATCACGTAAACCCTCCAAAAGCGATACGCCTGATTTAGTCAGCTGTTCCAACTGGAACACCATATTAATTAAATCGCGACGGTTGAGTTTTCTATCAAAAATGCGAAGATTGCGCGATTCAATTTTCTCGCAGCTTATCAAATCATAGTTTTGCGCCGTCAGCTGATGCTCAATGTCATAAACATTGGTCGCATGCAAACTACCTGTACGCGTGCGCCCGTTAACATCCATTGCTTTAAATTTATATTGCGCCATGTCGTTAAGCTACTTCAAGCGTTCAGTGAGGTCGACGGCTCGACTCAATTCTTCAATGGTGGTATCTCCAAGAGCAACGCGACGAAGCCCATCATCAATCATGGTTTTGAATCCTTGCTCAACAGCAAGATGCAGTATTTCATTCAGTGGTGCATGCATCGCAATGAGTTCATCAATCGCACTATTGGTTTTTAAAACTTCCATAACCGAAATTCGACCTTTGTAACCGCTGTGACCGCAAGCCTCACAACCTACGGGATGAAAAAGTTGAAACGAACGGTCAGTATTAAAAATAATTTTTTCATATTCTTCGGCAGTTTTAGCCACCTTGCACTTGCTACATAATCGACGAATTAAACGTTGACCGATGATACCGATAATATTTCCCGCTAATAGATCGGGTTTAATGCCAATGTCTGTTAAACGAGGAATCGCGCCTAAAGCCGAATTGGTATGAAGGGTAGTGAATACCTGATGGCCTGTCATCGCTGCACGAAAAGCCATTTCTGCTGTGGCTTCATCGCGCACCTCGCCAACTAAAATAATATCCGGGTCTTGACGCATCAGTGAACGAATACCAGAGGCAAAGTCCATTTTCGCCACTTCACTGATGGAGGTTTGGCGAATCATATCCATTGGGTATTCGACAGGGTCTTCCAATGTCATGATATTTACTTCTACAGAGTTGCGATAATTCAACATTGAATAAAGCGTTGTTGTCTTACCACTGCCCGTCGGTCCGGTAACAAGAATAATTCCCTCAGGGCGGCTCATAATAAGTTTCAGCAGATCGAAATTTTGTGGGCTCAGGTCCAATTTTTCCAAAGGAACAATACCCTTGGTTTTGTCCAGCACACGTAAAACAATATTTTCACCGTAAGTAACGGGTTGAACAGACACCCGAAAATCCACATCACGATCACCCACATGTAAACTAATACGACCATCCTGTGGTGTTCGTGTTTCGGCGATATTTAAATTCGCCATAACTTTTAGGCGCACTGCAATCGCAGACCAATAATCCTTGTGCAGACTCCTTATCTGAACTAACACACCATCAATACGATAGCGCAGGCGCAAAAAGCCACTTTCCGGTTCAAAGTGAATATCACTGACATCGCGCTTCACCGCGTCAATTAAAATGGCATCCACCAACCTTACTAGCGGTTGACTATATTCTTCGCTCGCGCCAGCATCAACGCTGTGCCAATCTACTTCGCCGGTTTCAATTTCTTTAAGGATGCCGTCTACTGAAAGTTCATAACCATAATATTGGTCAATTGCAGAGCGAATTTGAGAGTCAGTGGCCAGCAAGGGCATCAAGTCGATGTCTAATGGCACTGCTGCACGCAGGCGGTCTAGCGCCATGACATCGTATACATCCGCAATGGCTATTTGTAATACGCGAGTTTGTTGGTTAAAGCTAACAGGGACAATATTATTTCTAACCGCCATTTTTTTATCGATGAATTGAAGCGCTTCTGCATCTGGTACGGTAGTGCTTAAATCGATACTTTGATGTCCAAAAGATTCTGCAAGCGTATCGCGAATAACTGATTCGGGAACAAATCCAAGATCAATAAAAACCTGCCCCAATGCTTTTTTCGATTTCTTCTGTTCAGTAATCGCAATTTGTACCTGATCAAAGGTCACAACACCTTTGTCAATTAAGCGATCTCCAAGTCTTTTTTTTGTTTGAGCCATAATCCTTTACGCTACTCTGAATTGATTTGAATCAAGGCTTCAATGCGAGCACTTAGATTTTTCTTTGAAAAATTAGCATGTCCGGATTGCGCCAAACGATAAGCTTGCTGGTAGTAATGCAAAGCCGCTATAGTTTGACCAAGTTGATCGTAACTTATGGCCAGATTGTAAAGGTAGTTTGAATTATGCATCTCCAGACTGACCGCTTTTGCAAATTGAGTATTCGCGGCAGCCCAATTTTTTTGCGTTTGATACAGGTTGCCCATAAGAAAGTACAAATGAGCGTCGTTGGGATTATCGTATATCAAATTGCTTAATCGACTTTCCACTTGCGGATCGTTCGCTTGCAAGGAAGTAACAGACAACAAGCCCGCCATAGCAGTCGGCTCCTTCGGATTATTTTTAAGTACTTGCTGATAGTAGAGTAAAGCATCCTCTGCACGATCCAGCTGCACTGAAGTGGCCGCCAAACCCAATAGCACATCCTTGTTGTGTGGAGAATGCGAATACGCTTGCTGATAATTCTCCATTGCAAGCTCGTAGTTTCCATTTTGATAAGCGAAGTACGCTTTTTGAATTGTTTCCGGCAAGGGATCCATCGTAATAATACTGGGGCTTGGCTTGGCTTTTTTCGCCGCGGGTTTTGCTTGAACCGATGGCTTTGCCTGTTGTTTTTTTGGGACGGTGTTTGGTTTGGTGGAATTCGCACTTTTATCTGTGCTGATGCTCGAATTTGGGATAAGGGTTTTTGATTCAAGTGTTGTGCTTTCAATCTCGTTCGGCACAGATTCAGACTCACTCTCAGACCCTTGCTCGGAAATTTGAATTTCCGTTTCTGAAGGTTCACTTTGACTCTCATCATAAACAGGAACTTTTGGAGTGTATGGCCTAACCAAAAAATCAGATTCATTCGCGCTCAGGAAGTAATAATATAAAACACCAAGTGTTATGGAGATAAAAACAAGACTTGAAGAAATAATCACTAAACGACGGTTCTGAACCTTCTCACGCATTTTCCCTTTTTCTATAAGCTGAGAAAACGCTTCTTTGGTTTGTGATTTGTCCTCGGCGACATTAAGCGTGAGTTCCTGCTTTTTATCTTCTGTTTGCGCCAATGCGTCGGCGACAATCGAGGCGATTAAATCCTCTTTGCTTTCTTCTGTTTGCTTACTGATTAGTGTTTCTTCAGATTCTGCTTGAGGCTCATCTATTTTTGCTTGTTCTTCTATTTCTTGAGTTGGAGGTTCATCTTCGACAATGGTAGGCTCATCTTCTTGTTTTTGTTGGTGTTCTGGGCTTTGCTCTGGTTCTGGTGTGTAATCAACTTCCAGCGTGTTGGACTGCAAAGAACTCTCGCTTGAAGTGAGGTCATCACTCTCAATTTCTTGATCCACTAAACTCAAATCAATTTCATCTGAGAGATCATGAATAATATCCGGCTTATTTTGCTCAGGTTCTTCAGGTGCGTTTTCTTCTGCCGATGAGGTTTCTTCAGCTAGGGTATCAAGAATGGATTCCGGCGGGCTTGGGTGTTTGACCTTTTCATCAAGCTCACGTTTGTGCGCTTCAGCTAAATTAGACAAAGCCGTTTTTTGATCCAAACGGCCTTTCTTTTCCAATGCTGCCTTTTTAAGCGCCTCCAGGAGCATACTCATGAGATCACCTAAAAACCTCTCCATTCGACAAACGGGTTGTTAGTCGATAGTCCTGATTCGATTTAATCACTACAGGTTTAATGAGAATAACCAATTCGCTTTTTTTCACCTGTTTGTCTTCATAACTAAATAGCTTTCCTATCAAGGGCATGCGCGAAATACCCGGTACGCTTTTATCCGAATTGTTATTTTCATCCTGCATCAAACCGCCAATCACAGCAATTTCACCATCAGGGATTTTTAAAATTGATTCGACTTCGCGTACCTGAATAATAGGTATTTCACTGATCACTTGTGCTGCCGCCAATGCAGGATTGGGGTCCCGTGCCTGTCCTATAACACGCGAAATTGTGGGGCGAATATTTAAGGTGACATAACCGTGTTCGTTGATATACGGGGTGACACTCATAACAAAACCAATGGGAACGGTATTAATATCAGTTTCATAGGTATAGAGCGCGTTACCCTCGGTATTATTTTCAACAGTGACATCAACGGTAAAGTACACTAAGTTGTCGACCACCTTTAATAATGCAGTTTGGTTATTTAAGGCCATAATTTTTGGGCTAGACATTACACTCACGTCACCGAATGAATTTAGGGCGCGGAGTGTCGCAGTAATATCGTCGCCGATGTGTGTGATTGAAAAAACAGGATCACTTAAACTCGAATCCACCAAACTTTGGGTTACGAAAAGCTCAGGGTCTCCGGTTGAATTCTCTTTAACCATGTTCCAGTCAATACCCGCTTGATAGCGGTCGCTCAATGTGACTTCAACAATAGTGGCTTCAATCATCACCTGACGCTGACTACTGAACATAATTTCACTGAGAAAATTTTGAATTTCGCGATGTTGTTTAGAAGTAGCCCTAACTGCGAGAATGCCACTCTCCCGGTTGAATAAAATATCGGGATGTAATGCAAGTTCGCCATTTTCAGGCTTGTCTGCCATCGGCGCATCGATAATCGCTGCAATATTGATTTGCAAAGACTGCCAAAAATTATGAATTGAATTATTTTGAACAGCGGTATCTGAGCTATTACTTGCATCACTGCCGCCTGAACTTTCGCCACCAGCACCTTGACCAGTCGAAGCGATTTGGGTTGACACACTCACACGGCTTGAACTAGTACGATCCATATTCAGGTAATCTATTCGGTAATTGCGCAAGAACGGTGAATCTTTGCGTATCAACAAAGTGTTATCTTTTAATTCAAAACGTAATTCCGCCATTTCGGAAATGCGATCCAGCAAGGATGACAGTGGCTGATTTACTGCATTTAATGTGACGTGCGCATCAATGGTGTTGTCTATATCCAGATTAAGTTTTGCATCTCTTGTTAGAGAAAAGAGTAACTCCTTGACCGGAACATCATGCACAACAACGGTATGTCGCGATTCATTTAGCTCTTTTGAAGGCGGAGGAAGACTAGGGGGGACACGTGTCACCGGGCTTGGAATATCTGAACTCAATGGTCTTTTTGCAAGGTTAAGATGGTCTGTACCAGCACCTATTCTTTTCTCGTGAAGCTGGGCAGAACAGGCACTCAACGTGAGAAGTATTACGATTGTACGAACGAGATAATTTACAGTGTCCACGCTTAGATCACCTGCGATAGGCTAGGGATGAAAAGCAGCATTGGCAAACTCAAGGAAATTATCTGCAATACACTTGCAGCAGGTCGCCGTGGTAATACTTTTTTATAAAAAGGTTGATAGTAATTCTGCTCTCGCGCTGAATTTTTAACATCTGACACCTTTATTTCATGTCTATTGCTCACATAGGCCGCGAGTAGCGCATGATCAGCAATAATGTTGATACGCCGAACGAGTCCACGGCTATATTTGAGAATATGCTTGGTGACTTCGCGAGAAAATAAATCTGGCCCACAATAACCAACCGCACGAAGGCGAAAATTTAGATAGTCACGAACATCATTTAAAGGAAAAGGTTGTAAATGTATGTTTTGCGTAATTCGCTCTCGCAACTGGCGAATCTGAGGCAAGGCGAGTTTTACGTCCAATTCGGGCTGACCAAACAAGACGATCTGTAAAAGCTTATGTTCATCGGTTTCTAAATTGCTGAGCAAACGAATTTCTTCAAGCGTTTCAATAGACATCGCCTGCGCCTCATCAACAAGTACCACAACCCGTCGATCTTGCGAATGGCGCTGAATTAGCTGTTCGTGTATATGGGCGGTAAGCTGACTCTTGTCGCATCGATTTCCAGTTTCAACACCCAGTTCCCGTGCTATCGTCGTAAGCACTTCGATTGGAGACAAATTGGGATGGGCGAGATATACCCAGTCAATATTGTCATCCGCATTCAGTGGCAATATTCGACATAACATGGTCTTACCAGTACCCACCTCGCCAACAACCTTTGTAATCCCTTCCTCGTTACGAACCGCATAACATAGTGCCAAAAGGCAGTTTCCTCGATCGCAACCCTCGAAAAATAGTTGCGTATCCGGCGTGATACGAAAGGGTGGTTTGCTTAAACCAAAGAACTCAAGGTACATGTAAACATCCTATTCATAGGCGACAAAACGGTGCCCAAAACCGATAACATCTTTCTATAAATGTAGCAGTAATAGTGGAATTCTCTCGCTTACGCCGAAACTATTTGAATTTTGTGCGGAAGCGTCAAAAAACTGTCGCTTTTAGATCGACAATACGCCCGGATATATTTTCAAAAATTGATACGAATGTTCGATTGAAAGGCTTAAATAGCATATGCACCAAATTGGACTTTATCTAATACCTTCGGCATGACCTTAGTAGATCTGTTTCATCTGGTGCCAATGTCTAGCCACGACCGCAGATAAGAGCGATACTCTCATTTGATACTTACGCTTTTATTAAGGTTAGCAACAGGAAAAATCCATGAAGATCCAAATCAATACCGACGCCAATATCCACGGCACTGAGGCTCTAGCAACTCAAATCAGCGCTTCAATTGAACAAGCACTGGAACATTTCAGTGAACATATTACCCGGGTCGAAGTTCATCTGAGTGACGAGAGCCGCGGCAAGAGTGGCCCGCACGACCAGCGCTGCATGTTGGAGGCTCGGCTAGTGGGCTTAAAGCCAGTAGCGGTTACAAATCATGCTACAAGCCTGGAGCAAGCTGTAGACGGTGCAACACACAAGCTGGAGCATTTGTTGGAAAGCACACTAGGTCGCCTGCATGACAATCGCAGGAAAGCTTCAGCCGATACGGAAGCCGAATAGCGCGTAATTCACCAGTACGAAAAAAGGACCCAGTTGGGTCCTTTTTTCATTTCTCGCGTTCTATCAATCGGACATGGATGCTTGAACGATAGTATAAAATACTCGTTAAAAAAGACTAAAAGGATGCTTTTTGTACAAATGACGGGATAAAGCAGGACAAATTGATAAACCCAGGAAATAAAGTTAAGTTCGTCTTTGAGTTAAATATTTAGACATTGTATTCTCCAGTTGAGCCCATTCAATAGGCTTTGTTAAATAATCATTCATCCCTGCAGCTTTGGCTGATTTAAAGTCTTCTTTCATTGCATTGGCAGACAATCCACATATTATCAGTTCATTGTATCCCTTTTCCCTCAATAAAGTTGTCGCCGTATAACCGTCCATTACTGGCATCTGTATATCCATTAAAATAAGATCATAATTGTTTCCAGAATCCATCTTCTCAATGGCTTCCTTTCCATTTTCAACTATATCAACAACAAGCCCCATATCTTCCAGCATCTCGCTCGCAACAACTTGGTTTATATCGTTGTCTTCGACAAGTAGAATTCTTCCAGAAAATTGTACGGAGTTATCTTCAGGTTCAACGATAGCAGGCTTATTGCTCTTATTTGAAATTAACTGATTAACAAAGGCATAATAATTTTCAGGAGAAAATGGATGTTGCAATATAGGAAACTTTCCGATTTCTAATATCTTCGATTTCAGAGTGCTCGGTTGCATATTTATGATAAAACCCACCGATACGAATTTTCTTTTTAATTCTTGAATGAATTGATATTTATTTTCTAAATCCTCTCTATCTCTAACTTCCACTAGAAAAATCGACGAATCCGAAATATATTTATTGATTTCTGTTGGCAAATCATAGTGCTGAACAACTTCTAAATCGAAAGCTTGTGATAAACAGTTTTCTGAAACATAGAAGGATTTCTCGTTCTTAATATATGCCGCCTTATATTTTTCTTTGTTATCAAAAGTGTCATTTTCATCTAAACAACCCAACTCAATAGTCAAGCTAAATTGTGTTCCATACCCTTGTTTGGATTCTACCGAAATTTCTCCCCCCATCAATTCAACCAATTGTTTAACGATAGAAAGCCCAAGCCCTGTACCACCGTATTTTCTGCTGGTTGACCCATCGGCCTGGTTAAACGCCTCAAATACACTTTTCGATTGTGTCGAAGCCATACCTATCCCGGTATCTTTAACCTGAATTTTTAGCTGGCATCTATCCTGAGTTTCCTGTTTATTAAAATCGATATTTACTGATACTTCACCTTTTTCTGTAAATTTAATTGCATTGCTACACAGATTTAGCAATATTTGAGTGATTCTGAGGGGATCACCGACCAATATTCTTGGAACATTGCTAGCCACATAAATTTTAAATTCCAAAGCTTTTTCGTCTGCTTTTAGCAGTATTGATGATATTACATTTTCGACAATTGAATTAATTTTAAATTCAGATTTATCGATTTTTAGTTTTCCTGCTTCAATTTTGGAGAAATCAAGCACATCATTTATAACCCCCATCATAATCTCACTGGAGTAGGCCACCTTGTTTAGATGGCTTCTTTGTTTTTCAGTTAATTTGCTCTTCAAAACCAAATTTACCAGGCCAATTATTCCATTCATAGGCGTTCTAATTTCGTGGCTCATATTTGCCAAGAACATACTTTTTGATTTTGTGGCTTGTTCTGCCTTAACCTTTTCCTTTACTAGGGCGTCATTAAGTTTTTCCTGAATGGCGTTTATATTTTGTGATTTATCAAGAAGCTCTTTCGTTTGTTTATTTTTCTTCCGGAATATATTAGCAGCTCTGGCCAAATCTCCAATTTCATCTTTTCGTTCAATCTCTGGAATTTGATCGATATCTATTTCTTGTGCTAGAAAATTAAATACGGAGGTAATCCTGCGTATTGGTCCCAATATTTTGACAATAAAAAAGAAAGCAGTAATCAGGGCTAATACTATAGAAAGTGTGGTAACGATATTTTCTCGAATATGTATTTCATGAAACAATTTTTTGCTTAATAGTATTGAATTGTTTTGCTTCTCCATTGATAGGCTTCTAAGTTCTTTTGCAAGGAACAAGAACTCATTTGCAGATCCAGTCATTACGACATTAACCAGAAAAAGATATCCTCTTGTAATTTGAGCAAGTCGATTAAAATCCGATTTCATGACCTCCAGAATGTTTTTTATATCTTCGTTATTATTGCTAGGTATGAGAATTTCAGCTTTACGGATTTCTTCCATAAACCCATTGTAATGATCGTATTCTGGAGAAATGGTGTACAAATATAGTTTGTTTTGAGCACTGGACAAATGGAAAAGAATAAACCCTAAATTGCTTTTCTCAAATCTCTGCTCTTTTCCTTTTAAAAGGTTTTCCAGCTTAAGAAAATTAGGTTTTAATGAGTTATAAAGTAAATCTCGCCTTTTTTTTCTTCCTTCAACAACAGATTTAAAATTATCACTGTACTCTGTAAGATGGTTTCGCATACTCGAAACGATGGTGTTTTTCTTGTCTAAATATTCATTTTTAACGGCTAACGGGGAAAATTTGTCGATATCGTTGAGCACTTGTACGATAAGTTCTTGAAATTGAGATAGTGCGACGTCA
The DNA here is from genome assembly GCA_050299435.1 of Cellvibrionaceae bacterium. Lineage (GTDB taxonomy): Bacteria > Pseudomonadota > Gammaproteobacteria > Pseudomonadales > Cellvibrionaceae > 1162T-S-0a-05. The sequence goes on from JBNKVX010000065.1 coordinate 14,330, forward strand.
CTTGCTGTTTCACGATAAATTAGGACGTTTCTCTGGAGGTCAACCACATTAAGTTCCAGCTTACTGACAAGATCGACCTCCAGGGAAATTGATGTTGTGTCGTTATAGTTCTCAATTAGAGAACTCGTGCTTTGGCGCGAAAACAAAACCTGAAAGAGCAGTACTGAGATGAGAGCAGCCAGCACGATACTGATTTGAACACGAAGAGATTTGAACATATGTTTTATGAACTAATAAATTCATACCATTTATGCAAACTGTATTCGTATGTAGGCATAACAGTATTCCAGACAGCAACATTGCTAAAACGTCGGATATAACTCCCACCAGTTCTGCTTTCCCCGGGTTTTACAGAGGTTTTTCCGTCAGTCCCTTTAAGCGCCTTTGCCGCAGGCTTACCTTCATACCAATAATCCCATTCATCAGAGTTTAAATACTGTCGTGAACGTTCAGGATTGGAAATATAGTATCCCTGTCTCGCAATAAACGCCCCTGGCCAGCCGGACAGCCACCAGTTCATATATTCATATGCAGCATCTTTTTCGCGCCCGGTTGTATCAGAAGACAAACACATCACTCCATGCCATCCACGATATCCTTCTTTTGGAGCAGCATATTTAACAGGTATGCCTTGACCGTTTAAACTCGAAACGCCAGGGGAAAACATACTTTCGATTACAACTCTTCCTGACGCCATAAATTGGACGGATTCGGGCACTGAATTCCAGAAACCACTAAAGTGACCCCGTTTTTTTAATTCAATTAATTTGCTAAATAATAAGTCGAGCTCTACTTTGGTGATGGCACCCAAATCTGAAATTTCGACGAGCCCTGTAGTTTGAGCCGCCAATGCAAGATCAAACAATCCTATAGTGGGTTCATTTACAATTCCAACTTTTCCAGCATACTTTTTGTCTAATAGCCAACCCCAGCTTTCGGTTTCATATGGAATTCCTGGAGAAATAATATTGGTGTTGTAACCAAAGGAATCTACGTTGTGTACATAAGGTAAAAAACTGATTTTATCTGTATGTTCAATACCTAATTTATTATCTGACTGCACATGTAGAATTTTATACGGTGCATCTCCAGCGCCAACTTTTGCAGTTGCAGACAGCTTTCCGGTTTTTGTGAGTGGATTTATCTCATGCCAACGCTCAATACGATTTTTGTCAATGGCTTGTATTGAGCCGGATTGCCATAAAACATTTATACTATTAGACCACTGCTCGTATAAATCAAATGATCCTGGGGATAACGTAGCTTTTTGAAGTACACCTGCGCTTCCTTTCGCTTCATATACTAGATTTATACCCAGATCTTCCATTGCTCTTTTGCGCAGTTCTTCCTGTAGCGTGACGTGTGTCCCAAGGACCCTTACAGTTGTTTTTTGCTTTGCATACACAAAGGGAGCGATTGGTGTCAGCGCAAGCGCAGCAGCAGAAGCCACTTTCTTTAAGCTGCGCCGTTTTTCCATATCTGTCATAAGAAATATTCTCGAGCGAAAATATTTGGAGTACCAAAAAAACGAGATTGGCATCCAGTCCAATACATTGAGTTTAGACTAGATTATAGAAATAACACGTAGGCCAGCGCTTGCGTCGCCGGTCGTTTTTAGAAAGCGATTAGATTCATGATTCAAGGAGCTAAACTTTTTGGGAGTCAGCCAAGGAGTAGCGGGCGCAGGGGGAGGGCCATGCAATATAAGCCCTCCGAATATGTCCTATAATCTTCATTATTGTAAATTCCGGTGTAATGTAGAAAAGGGAATGCGTAACATATTGATAAATATGGAATTTGTCGTTCATTTCAACTCACCAATAGAACAACAAGATAAGCACCTGGCAAAAGGCGCTTTATTTGACTTTCAGTGTCGCTACAAGACATGACTTATAACCGGTTTTACTTTTTCTTTACGACGATGCGAAATGCTTGCAAACCACATGCAGTTGCATGTATGTCTTGCCGTTCTTTCTTCGGATGGTTTTGGTGTAAATTATTTCTTCACCTTACTAAGTACGGAATAATTAACGGGGTGGTTTCTACATTGGAATCAGATTTAACTTAAGGATAGAGCGCAACGTTTCAAATATTTTTGCTGCAATGTATCTCACCCAGTGGGGTTTATTGAGTCAAGCTGGCAGTGTTCAGTTGGCAAAATTGATTGCAGGCATAGCAAACCAATCCTGGAGTTAAAATGTTTCGTTAAAGGGTTGCTGTTAGACAACCTAACAATATTAAGATTTTTAAATTAATTTATATTAAATACCCAAACTGGAACAACACAATATTAAAGTCTGTTAAGGAAAGGTAGCCAGGTTATGAAAATATTTCGAGCGCAGAAAAGAAAGGAAACATACATCAAGTATTTGTTTTTAATATCTCTAATATCAGCATGCCTGAGTTGTTATTCACAATCTTTGCCCGACGCGACCGAAGTCGAGTCAAATGCCGCGGGCAAGAAGTTTGAGACAACCAGAGGCAGTCAATTTGAACTATGTCGGGATATTGAAAAATATCGAAACAAACATTATCCCGAAACGAGTATGTGCGTCATAAAGAAAGATCCTGAATTTCCGAAAATAGCGACTCCTGAATATAAACTGGTTGAAAGTGGTTTGTATAGACAAGCAATTCTAGAGAATATGCTATATCGAGTTCCAGAATATAAAAAAAGTAAAGTAAAAGAGTTTAACTCAGAAATTTTGGATAGATCTGAATTGCAGGTTTGGGAATTTGTGATGGATGTAGATTTCGATGGTGACAAAGAAGAGTTTATTGGCTATGGCGTGGATGGATGTTCTGCTGGATCAGAAAGTATTAAAGTCAAAGACGGCCATTATTCAGATGAATGGAAAAGAGGAATAAGTGGTTTGCCTTTTATTTATGATGGTAGACCTTACTTCATTAAAAATTCAACTTTGATCACAGTAGTATTGGAAACAAGCAATAAGAATTTAACTGACTTAACCTCAAGACACTTTCTTCATGGTGAGGTAGCATCGCTTCAGGTTTGTGTTTTGAAATTAGTTGGAGGTTTGTAAATGTCAATCAGTATTAATGGTTTAAACAGTTTGGAAGTGGGCTTCCAATATGCAAATTTGAAGTGAAATAAGTATCTAATACATTTGAAAATCTGGAGTCAAAGCTAATGGATCCAATTTCAATCAAACCACTCAGCAATACAAATCACCAAAATCTTGTTTACGAAATGTTATTAAATATTTCTGTTTGAATAGCATTCGATAAAAGTTACAGTAACAACACAAAATTTAAACGATACGTTCCTTACCGCTTCTAGCACGCTTCTTGTTCTCACTTTGCACATAAATTGTGTCAGTTGTTGCCATACTCGCATGTCCCAAATCTTCCGAAACATCTTTCAAAGCACGACCACGTTCGACTTCCATGCTGGCACCAGTATGACGGAGCCAATGAGTTGAAGCCTCTTTTAATTTTTCAGCTGCATCTTCGCCTTTTTCTGACTTCATACGCTCGTAAGCTTTATCAAATAGTTCCTGGACTAGGCGTGTTAAATGTCTTGAAGTCATACCGCCCTGGCCGCGAATCTTTTCTACGAGCGGGGAGTCATCACTGGAGGAGGGCAGTGGTTTTTCGCCGCGAAATTGTCGGTAGCGTTTCAAATACACGAGAAATTGCGTCGGGACAGTGACATCACGCAGCTTCCTGCCCTTGCCAAATACCTTGAGCCACCAGTTACCGTCTTCATCCTGCCAAAAATGTTTCATTACTGGCGACCATGTTTTCCGTTCTGACAATTCAGAAATACGTAAAAAGAGGGTTTTCAGGGAAGCAATAATAAAAAGGCTTCGCTCGTAGTGAGGCGTTTCGTTCGCCAGACTTTCGGCGGTTTCAAGTACGTATTTCCATTGGTCTTCAGTTAAGCGGCGAACCGCCTTAACTTGAGTATCCTTAATGAAGTATTTACAGTCTTTCTTGGCAAATTGGGCAGGGTTGCCAATACAAATCTCTTCCTGAATGAGATAGTTGTAAAATGACATGAGCCCCGAAAAAGTGGCACTGAGCGTCTCCTGTGATGGTCTGTAGCGGCGCTTTTCCACCTTATCAACTTCAACGTTTTTCGGTGTCTTGTATCGGAAAGGGTGCCAATCGGCGTTAACCTGATAAGTGCCGCCAACCCGCATAAAGCGATCGACGTTCTTGGTACCGATCCAATTCGCGGGTGGTTTCCATACGAAATCGGCAAATTCGAGAATGTCCTTTTTTCTCAAATCATCCAGTGGCTTGTCCTTGTATAAAAAGATCCACAACAGGAATCTTTCTACTTCAGTTCTGAATCTCAGATAGGTGTGTTCAGACTTGTTCCGTCCAAGGTATTTAAGGAAATCACGCGCCCATTCCCAATGCTGTTTGCGCCAGGACTGGCCATCGTTAAGGAACTCGTCAACATCTGGATAAGCGCTATTGGAATACTCTAGGAGGTCTTCGTAAGGGGGGAAGAGCGGAACAGGCGTTGGCTTGGCCATAGAGGTTGAAACCGTGGTTTGTCAGGACGGAAACAATGGTATCCTAACAATCTCGCTATGTCCAATAACTGGCATTATAAGACTATAGGTGGGGCGCAAATCAAAACTTATTGGACGACTGGGTGCCCACGCTAATGTGGAAACTTAGCCCTCTTTTTTTGGAAACTTTCACCTAAAGGTGGAAACTTGGTAACCAAGGGAGTTTAAAGAGTTTAGATAACTCAACTCTAATGTCTAACGAGGCTGTAGAAAAACTCCAGCCGACCAACTAATAAATTTCATGACGCGCTCCTGCTTAAATATAAGTGTGCTTTCAAGGTAAAACTACAGAAATATTCGCGTAGAAGCGCAATTTGTAGATCAATTTTTCACTCACCATGAATAACAAAATCAACTTCGAGTTTTTCTACAGCCTGAACGCCTAAAGCAGCGGCCATAGTGTAGGCGCGAAGCGCCGAAACGGAGGTCCAGCCCCGCAGGGGCGATGCTGGCTTTACTTGTTAAGTATTTTGCTAGACTTGACTTCATAA
>JBNKVX010000066.1:0-19237 GCA_050299435.1 Cellvibrionaceae bacterium
CATCGAGACGGCCATCCGGCTCGGCGGGAAAGGGCCCATCACGGCCACCTCGACGTAGCGCCCTCCGGCTTCGCGAACGATCACGGCATCCTGCCTCCGAAGGTTTCAGGCGCAAGCACCCACCCGCGAATACCACCGCCTCAGAAAGCGCAAACAAAAATTCAGAAAATTTTCCAGGCTTGTTAAACTGCGCGCCCACGAGTAGAGAGTGAAAGATGCCTGATAAATTTTTTGAAAAAATCCGCATGGTGATGGTGAATACCAGCCACCCCGGAAATATTGGTGCTGCTGCGCGCGCAATGAAAAATATGGGTTTGAGCCGTCTCTACCTGGTTGATCCCAAAGAATATCCAGCGGAAAAGGCGGTGTGGCGAGCAGCCGGTGCGCTCGATGTGCTCGATAAGGTGGTTGTCGTCAGTACGCTCGAAGAGGCGATTGCGGATTGTGCTTTGGTTGTGGGCACGAGTGCGAGAGGGCGGCGTATTCCCTGGCCGATGCTGTCACCGAGAGAGTGTGGTGAGCGTGTGGCTGAGGAAGCTGTCAGCCATGAGATTGCAGTGGTATTTGGTCGAGAGGATCGCGGTTTAACAAACGAAGAATTACAAAAATGTAACTTCCATGTGCATATCCCCTCAAACCCCGAATACGGTGTATTGAATGTCGCGTCTGCACTGCAGGTGATTTGTTATGAGATTCGCATGGCGTGGTTACAGAAAGAGGCGGGCGCAGCGCCGCATTTTGATGAATGGGATGTGCCACCAGCGGATCAGCAGCAAATGGAGCATTACTTCAAACACCTTGAAGAAACGCTCGTTAAGCTGGATTTTCTCGATTTGGATAATCCCCGTCAGACGGTGACGCGCATTCGGCGTTTATATAACCGTTTGCGCATGGATGAAATGGAGCTGTCGATCTTACGCGGTATGCTCACGGCCATGCAGAATTACATGTTTCGCAATCCGCCTAAACAAGACTAATACTTGACTAAATTACTAGGTTATTTATAATTCCAAGTCACCTTTGATGCCTTGACGAGGGGTGCTTTATGCGATTAACAACCAAAGGCCGTTATGCCGTCACTGCAATGCTGGACTTGGCATTACATGCCACCAAAGGTCCAGTTAGCCTATCTGATATCTCAAAACGTCAGGAAATTTCCCTGAGCTATCTGGAACAGTTGTTTGCAAAATTGCGACAGAATGAACTTGTATCGAGTGTGCGAGGTCCGGGCGGTGGTTACCGTCTAAGTCGCGAAGCTGAAGCAATTTGTGTAGCGGAAGTAATTGATGCGGTAAATGAGTCCATTGATGCCACTAATTGTGGTGGAGAAGGCAATTGTCAGCAGGGCGAAGTGTGTCTTACGCATCATCTGTGGTGCGATCTATCCAAACAAATCCATAATTTTCTCAGTGAAATTAACCTTGCGGCCCTGGTTGCACGCAAAGACATTCTGGATGTGGCGAAAAGACAGAATGACAAAGAGCAAGCTGAGAACGGAGTCATTCAGACAGCCAGTGTCAATTAAGGCACAAATTTCGTGGTGGTATTATTGGCTTCAATAAGGTTAAATCGCGACCTTTTTGAAAAGTCTGTTTTTTTAAGTCGGCTATTTATTGTTAAGTTATGCAGCAACCCATTTATCTAGATTATGCGGCAACAACGCCCATTGATCATCGTGTTATTGACGCAATGACGGCCTGTCTGCGAGAAAATTGGGCCAACCCGGCCTCACGCACGCATAGACTCGGCTGGTTAGCCGAAGAAGCGGTAGAAAATGCGCGTAATCAAATTGCGGACTTGGTGAACGTGGATTCACGAGAAATTGTGTTTACCAGTGGAGCAACAGAATCGAACAACCTTGCGATCAAAGGTTATCTTGAAAGTCACTGCGCCAAAAGAAAATGTGAGCTCAGTGAATGCCACGTGATTTCTTCCAGTATTGAGCATAAGGCTGTTATCGATACGCTGACTTATCTGGAAGGGAAAGGATTGCAAGTCACTTGGTTAAAGCCCGATGAAAAAGGCCTTATCTATCTTAATGATCTGAAAGCAGAAATTAAGGAAAACACCGTATTGGTTTCGTTGATGTGGGTAAACAATGAAATTGGTGTTTTGAATCAGATCGCAGAATTTGGCCAGTTTTTGCGAAAAAACAATATTATTTTTCATGTTGATGCCGCTCAGGCAGTCGGTAAATTACCGATAGATTTGCAGAACGTGGAAGTAGATTTACTTTCGATGTCTGCACACAAATTTTACGGGCCTAAAGGAATCGGTGCTTTATATGTGCGTCGCTGTCCAGAAGTGAATGTGCAGGCACAAATACACGGTGGTGGTCATGAGCGTGGGATGCGCTCAGGCACCCTGGCGACACATCAAATTGTCGGCATGGGTGTTGCTGCTGAACTTTGTAGTACTTTGGTGGAAGAAGAAAGTAAACGTATTTTGGAATTAAGAAAACGTTTGTTAAACGGCCTGCAGAACCTGGCGCACTTTCAAGTGAACGGTGATCTTGAACAGCGCGTTGCAGGAATTCTCAACTTGAGTTTTGCAGGTGTGGATGGCGAGACTTTGTTGACATCTTTGCGAGATTTAGCTGTATCAAGCGGTTCCGCTTGCACTTCTGTAACCGTTGAGCCGTCATATGTCTTAAAAGCGCTGGGACTTTCTGACGAACTTGCTCACAGTGCACTGCGAATCAGTTTTGGTCGGTTTACGACGGAAGAAGAAATTGATTTTGCAATCGAATCTATTACGCAAACCGTGAGTGGTTTGCGAGCTGCGTCTTAGGGAGACGCTAATATTATGTCGCAACAAGAAATAGACCAACTTATCAGTCGAAAATATGCAGCTGGCTTTATCAGTAATATTGAGTCGGATACTTTGCCTCCTGGCTTGGATGAAGATGTTATTGCATTTATTTCCGCTAAGAAAAATGAACCTTTGTGGATGTTGGAGTGGCGACTGAAAGCTTACCAAAGCTGGAAAACTATGCAGGAACCGGAATGGGCGCATGTGTCTTATCCTGAGATCGATTTTTCTGCTGTTTCCTATTATTCAGCACCGAAGAGTGTCTCAGATAAGCCAAAAAGTCTGGACGAAGTTGATCCCGAAATTATAGAGACCTATAAAAAACTGGGCATTCCCTTGCATGAGCAGGAAATGCTAGCAGGCGTAGCCGTTGATGCAGTTTTTGATTCGGTGTCAGTGGCAACAACCTTTCGTAAAAAATTACAAGAGGCGGGCGTTATTTTTTGCCCTATCTCTGAAGCAATCAAGCAATATCCTGAACTGGTACAAAAATATCTTGGTTCGGTTGTGCCGCAAAAAGATAATTTTTACGCGGCCTTGAATAGCGCTGTTTTTAGTGATGGTTCCTTTGTTTATATTCCTAAAGGTGTGCGTTGTCCGATGGAATTGTCAACTTATTTTCGTATTAACGAAAGTAATACAGGGCAATTTGAACGGACTCTGATTATTGCTGACGAAGGTAGCCATGTGAGTTATCTCGAAGGTTGCACTGCTCCGATGCGCGATGAAAATCAATTGCACGCCGCAGTCGTGGAATTGGTTGCGCTTGATAATGCTGAAATAAAGTATTCAACCGTGCAGAACTGGTATCCGGGTGATAGCGAAGGCAAAGGCGGTATTTATAATTTCGTTACTAAACGTGGCATTGCCCACACTAATGCGCGCATATCGTGGACGCAGGTAGAAACAGGCTCGGCGATAACCTGGAAATATCCGAGTTGTATCTTGAAAGGAGACAACAGCAGTGGTGAATTTTATTCCGTAGCGCTTACTAATAATCATCAGCAAGCCGATACGGGAACTAAAATGCTGCACCTGGGTAAAAATACGCGCTCGACTATTATTTCGAAGGGTATCTCTGCAGGTAAAAGCTCCAATGCTTATCGAGGCTTGGTAAGAATGAATCCAGGAGCAGAAGGTGCGCGCAATTTCACTCAATGTGATTCCTTATTAATTGGCGATCAATGCGCCGCCCATACCTTTCCGTATATTGAAAGTAAAAATCCTACAGCCATTATTGAACACGAAGCGACGACCTCAAAAGTCAGTGATGACCAAATGTATTTGTGCCAGCAGAGAGGCATTGATGCTGAGAAAGCCGTGTCCATGATCGTTAATGGTTTTTGTAAGGAAGTCTTTAAAGAATTGCCAATGGAATTTGCTGTTGAAGCAGGAAAATTGTTGGAAGTGAGTTTAGAAGGTTCAGTCGGATAATTTTAGATTGTATGAGAGTATCTAAATGTTAAAAATCGATAATCTGCATGCAAGTGTAGAAGATAAAGAAATTTTAAAAGGTTTGAGTCTCCAGGTGAATCCCGGAGAAGTTCACGCAATCATGGGTCCTAACGGGTCGGGTAAAAGTACTTTGGGCCATGTACTCTCAGGCCGCGAGGGTTATGAACTGACCAAAGGTAGTATCGAGTATTGCGGAAAGGATTTGCAGGAACTTGCAACCGAAGAGCGTGCGCGTGAAGGTTTGTTTTTGGCTTTTCAGTATCCGGTTGAAATTCCAGGTGTAAGTAACATGGAATTTTTAAAGGCTTCTTTAGATGCGCAGCGCGCACATCGGGGGCTTGACCCTATCGATGCCGTCAGTTTTATGAAGAACGCGCGTGAACTGTGTAAAAAGGTTAACCTCGATCAACAGTTTCTCAAGCGTGGTGTTAACGAAGGTTTTTCTGGCGGAGAGAAAAAACGCAACGAAATTATGCAAATGATGTTGTTGCAACCCAAATTATGTATTTTGGATGAAACAGATTCAGGTTTGGATATTGATGCCTTGCAAGTGGTAGCCGAAGGCGTTAATTCGCTTAGAAGCGCTGAGCGATCATTTATTGTTGTCACGCATTATCAACGGCTTTTGAACTACATAGAGCCCGATTTTGTACATGTGCTTTCAGGTGGAAGAATTGTGAAATCAGGCGGTAAGGAACTGGCGCTGGAGCTGGAAGAAAAAGGCTATGGGTGGCTGGAGAGTGAGGTCGCCTAGTCATGCAATATTTTAATCGCCTTAAACAACAAAGCCTTGCCTTGAAGGAAACGACGCCTGGCTGGATGCATGCCATCCAGGAGCGTGGTAGGGCGCAGGGACAAAGCCAAATTTGGCCCGGGAGAAAAACTGAAGCCTGGCGTTACACTTCACTGAAAAAAATTGAAAACGCACAGTTTGAGTTTCAAGAGGCAGTTTCAGGTAAACAAGAGCTGGATACTTTAATTAAAAACCAAAATATCGTTATCGAAAATGCAATTCAAATACTGGTTGTTGACGGGCAAGTGTTAACTAAGCCGGAAGACTTTGAAGTTGTAAAAGGCTTGACTATTTCGGCATTTGATAAGCTGAGTGAAGAGCAGGGACGGGAGCTGGCAGAAAAGCTGGGCTCAGTGATGGATATCGATAAGCACCTTTTCGCCGTTCAAAGTGAAAGTTTGTTGAACAAAGGCATTTATATCAAGCTTGAAAAAAACACGCGAGTAGTTCGACCTATTTGTATTTTTTCAATTCGAACAAAGCCTGGTCAAAGCATAGATTTTAGATTGTTTGTTGACTTGGAGGAGGGTGCGGAAGCTTGTGTGCTCGAACATTTCATTACGGCTGAAAATTTTGCCGCGAACGAATCACTGGAAAATACTTGTACTGAATTGTCGCTCGCGAGATCGTCAAAGCTGAAACATATTCGTCTTAATATGCAACATGAGCATAGCCTGCACATTGGAGGCGTGCACAGTGTGTTAGCGGCGAATTCAGAGTTGGAAAGCTTTTATGCCGCAACCGGTACTAATCTCACGCGCATCGATGTCGGGGTTAAACATTCGGGTGAAGGTGCAAGCTCAAAATTACTCGGCATTTATCTTCCGAAAAATTCACAACATGTGGATTTTCACACCAATCTTGAACATTGTGTGCCACAAACACGCAGCGAAGAAATTTTTCGCGGTATTGTCAGTGATTCCGCACGTGCCGTATTTAATGGGCGGATTCATATTCATCCGAAGGCACAAAAGACAGACGCGAAACTCAGCAATAAAAATTTGCTCACTAGCACCAAAGCAGAAGTGGATTCAAAACCAGAGCTGGAAATCTATGCAAATGATGTGCAGTGTGCTCATGGCGCAACTGTGGCACGTCTGGATGAAGCTTCTCTGCATTATATGCGTACACGTGGAGTGTCTGAAGCGGAGGCGCGTGTGATGCTTAGTTTTGGTTTTATTAATGAATTAATCGAAATGCTGCCCTTGGATGAGGTCGCTGCCTATCTTCTCCCACGTTTGGCAAAGGGTTTTACTCGTGACCCTGAATTGAGTTTGCATTTGCCATGAGCAGCTTAATTAAAAATGCTGAACCGGAGCTTTCCAAAATTTTTGATGCGGAAGAAATTCGTAAGGATTTTCCAATTCTGAATCAAGAGGTGAATGGGCACCCTCTGGTTTATCTCGACAATGCCGCTACAACGCAAAAGCCCAGAGCGGTGATAGACAGTATTCGCGATTACTACGAAGGCTACAACTCGAATGTGCATCGCGGTGCACACAGTTTAAGCGATCGCGCGACTGTAGCTTTTGAAGACGCGCGTAAAAAAGTAGCACGCTTTCTTAATAGCGACCGAGAAGAAGAAATTATATGGGTACGTGGCACAACGGAGGCGATTAATCTTGTCGCATACTCATGGGCGCGGAATAATTTGAAGGCCGGAGATAAAATTCTGGTATCAATGATGGAGCACCATTCTAATATCGTGCCCTGGCAAATGGCAGCTGAATTTTGCAATGCCTCTATAGAAGCTATTCCAGTTAATGGGAACGGTGAGATTGATCAAATACTTTTGGAAGAATTACTGGATGAACGAGTAAAGCTCGTTGCCTTTAATCATGTATCCAATGCCCTGGGTACTGTGAACCCAGTTGCGCAACTGAGCAGCTTGGTTAAATCAAAAAGTCCTGCTTTGGTTTTGATCGATGGTGCACAGGCAGTAGCGCATTATCCTGTTGATGTAAAAGCACTGGGTTGTGATTTTTACGCCTTTTCTGGTCACAAGGTTTTTGGTCCAACCGGAATAGGGGTGTTATGGGGCAAGCAAGAGTTGCTCGAAGCAATGCCGCCCTGGCAGTTTGGTGGGGAAATGATAGAGCAAGTTAGTTTTAAAGGAACAACTTTTAATACCTTGCCCTTTAAATTTGAAGCGGGCACCCCAGATATTGCTGGAGCCATCGCTTTAGGCGTAGCTCTGGATTACCTGCAAGCTTTAGATCGTGATGCATTAATAAAGCATGAGCAGGGCTTATTGCAGCTTTGTGTCGAAAAAGCTTCGCAGTTTGAGCGTATTACTCGAATCGGCCAAGCTAATAATGTGGCCGGTGTTTTCAGTTTTTTATTAGATGGTGCGCACCCTGCTGATGTTGGAATGTTATTGGACCAACAAGGGGTTGCGGTAAGAACGGGGCATCATTGTGCGCAACCCATAATGGCGCAATTTAAAATTCCTGGCACTGTGCGCGCTTCGTTCTCGATATACAACACCCGGGATGATGTTGAGCGATTGTTTGAAGCGCTTAAAAAAGTTCAAACATTTTTGTAGTTGAGGTTGATATGACTGTTGAAACGTTTAGCCACGAACAAGCAATACACGTTAGCCAGCAAGCTGCAGAACATTTCCAGAAACAATTGCGAAATAGCGGTAAAGCTGCAATACGTCTTAGTCTTAAAGAGAGCGGATGTACAGGCTATAAATATGTGATCGATGAAGTGGATCAGCAAGAAGAGCATGACTTGGAGCTGGTCCTGGGCAATGGTGTGCACATTTTTATTTCGCCGGATAATCTGGGTGCATTACAGGGTACCAAGGTTGATTATGTGCAACAGGGCTTGAATTTTAATCTAATTTTGAATAACCCCAACGTAGCAGAAAGTTGCGGCTGTGGTGAAAGTTTTAGTTTTAAGTAAAGGGATTTCAAAAAATGTCTGAACAACGAATGGTGGCAACAACGCGTGAATGTAAAGCGCGCTTAGTCCCGGTTGGAGATCCGGTAAGCATCCCTGCGAATCAATTTGTCACAATTACACAATCCCTTGGCGGTAACTATACCGTAGTTTTCCAAGGCAATATGTTGCGTGTAGATGGTACCGATGCCGATGCCCTGGGCTTGGAAAAGTTTGACTTAAGTTTTGAAGACAGAAACGATGCGCTTATACACGAAGACCAGGTTTGGCAGGCGCTCGAAACGGTTTACGATCCAGAGATACCAGTGAATTTACGCAGTTTAGGATTAATTTATTCAGTAGATATTGATCAGGAAAAAAGAGCTGTCAATATTGAGATGACTCTAACAGCCCCTGGTTGTGGAATGGGGCCAGTTTTGGTTGGTGATGTAAAATATCGTGTTGCCCTTGTCCCCAACGTAGAGCAGGTCAATGTTGATTTGGTATTTGATCCTCCATGGCACCGCGACATGATGTCTGAAGAGGCGCAGTTGGAAACAGGAATGTTCTTTTGAATACAAACCCTTTCGGTCAATCCATCAGCGTGGAAGACATTATCGATACCCTGGGTTTTTTTGATTCCTGGGAAGATAAATACAAATACATCATTGATTTAGGGAAAGAATTACCTGAATTAGATGAAGCGCTTAAAGACGAAGAACATCTTGTGCGCGGCTGCCAAAGCCAGGTATGGATTGAATGTTCACATGAAAATGGGAAGCTTTGGTTTAATGCTGACAGCGATGCCTTTATTGTAAAAGGCTTGTTGGGGCTTGTACTTGCCGCCTACAATGGGAAAGACCCGGGCAGTATTCTGAAGTTTGATATTGATAGTTATTTTTCAACTTTAGGCTTGCTCAACCATCTCAGCTCTACACGCAGTAACGGAATTAAAGCAATGGTGGCGCGCATACGCGCCACTGCTGAACAAAATATTACAAAAAGTCAGAGTGCTTGAGCACAGCGCTTAAAGAGAAGTTTTTAATTTGTCTTCCAGTTTGCTGCCTAAGGGGTCAACGCGGCTACCATAATGCGTCACGACTTGACCGTCTGCGCTCACTAAATATTTATTGAAATTCCATGAGGGCTGTTCACCACTTTTTTCAGCAAGGTAAGTGAACACAGGGTTGGCTTCAGATCCTTTCACCTTGGTGACCGAAAGCATGGTAAAGGTCACTCCGTAGTTTTTATAACAAATACTCGCTGCTTCCTCTTCGGTTTTTGCTGCTTGATTAAAATCGTTAGATGCAAATCCTATAACCTCAAATCCCTGTTCATGATATTTTTTATATAGGGCTTCCAGGGGTTTGAATTGCTTGGTAAAACCACAATGACTCGCAGTGTTTACAATTAATACAGGTTTACCGGTGTACAAACTACAGAGGTTAATGTTTTCGCTGCTGTGAAGTTTTTTAAATTCATGGTTGAGGTAGGTGGGGCATTGAGCAGCTTCCTCAGCGAATGCTTTGACACCGAAGGCAAAACTACCAAGGATAAAAAAGCTGATAAGGGGTATGCGGATAATAATATTCATTGTGTTTTCCTATCTTGGCATTCTTTAACTTTGAAAGAACATATTACTGATACGATCACTTGGGTAATTTGGATCAAGCTGTTTAATCCTTATCGAGAAGATTTTTTAACTTGTTTTCCAATTTGTCCTTGGCGCGCTGTTTCGCTTCCTGCTTTTCTGCCTCCGCCTTTTCTTGCGCTCGTTTCTTCTCTGCTTCGACTTTCTCTTTAGCACGCATTTTTTCAGCTTCCGCTTTTTCCCGAAGTCGCGCCTTCTCTTCGTCGAGCTTTGCGTCTGCTTGCGCTTTTAATTTCTGTTTGAGTATATCGCCAATTAAGTTGGTATCGGGTAAACAGGTGTCTACGCCGATTGCGTCTAATTTACCCTTGCAGCGAAGTGGCAGCGCTTTCTTGAGCCATTTTTCGCTGATGTTTAGACAGGAGTTTTCGCCAAGACCTAATTTCTGAAGCGACAAAGCAATAGGGAAATCAAACTTACCGCTCGCCAAATCAAATTCGCCACTCGCGCTAACTGCCAGGGAGGTGATTGTGGCTTGCAGTTGACTCATAGTCACGCGTCCATCCTGATAGGAAGCGATAATTTCCACTGGTTCTAGCGCAGTGAGGCTTGGCCAATCACCCTGAGTTAAAAGTTGCTTGGCTGGCCCATCTTTATCGAGAAGCGAGACTATTCGACAATATTGTTTTTCAATATTTAAAGGCTGGATTACAAGGCTTTGTGCTTTCGTATTACTTTGAACCGCGAGAGAATTTATCAAGCTATTGGTTGTGGCGCCAGTTGACTGAACAGAAAACCGGGTGTTAGTCGCCCCTGCGATATTGGAATTATCAGCGAAATCCTTGGCAAGTTTACCAACATCAATATTGTTCGCTTCACCATTTAAAGTAAATTGTGCTGACTGGCCGTTATTTGAGAGTTGTCCTCGACTCTTAATAGATCCATTGAAGCCCTCGGCATCGAGTTGGTGTATTTCCAGCATGTTTTTTTGATTTTCAACATTGACCTGAAGTTTGGATAAGTTGAGATCCATGACTTTCAAATTATCAATTTTGAGTTTCAGAATGGTTGCAATACTGTTTAAAGTTTCCAGGGGTAAGGGTGTGTCAGAAGTATTCTCTTCGCTGTTCTCGGAACTTGCTGGTAGTGCGTTTAGTAAATTATCCACGTCCAGAGAGGGGATGTGCAAATTCGCGTAATAATCGGTTTTTGGCTCTGTGGATAAATAAGCCAATTGTCCCTTGAGTTGAATGGGAGTGCTGTTATTTATCACAAAACTTGCATCAATATCGTTTAATGAGGAGGCTAAACTTTCCAGGGAAAAACGTATTGATGTTTTTAGCTCTGAATGTATTTTTAAACCTGAGCTATTGGCCGTGAACGATAGGGTGGTTGGAAACGCGCTACCTTCAAGGTTGAAGCTTTGGGTGCTTAAATTAAAATTCTCAACTTGAAGCAAAGTTTGAGTTGTTTTGTCCTCATAAGTTAAACGCAGATCTGAGATTTTGAATTCTTCAATTTTAAGTTCCGGGAGTTTTTCTTCGCTAGCATTCCCCTTGGGTTCTGGTGCGTGATCTTGTTTGGCCTCAGCAAGACTCCAATTATTCAATCCCTGATCATCTACATAAAGATGGATTTGGCTGCCGTTCACCGCGATACCTTTCACTTCAATTCGACGTTCAAATAGCGGCTTGACCTCCACCGCAAAGGCGACTTGATCAACTGTAGCCAGCTCCGGAAGTTGACCATTTTGAGCCGGGTTAAGAGATCGAAGTTCGATGTCTTCAATCTGCAGGCCAAAAATGGGGTAAAAACGCCAGGCTATTTTTCCCTTGAATTGTGCGTCAATTCCCTGTTTTGCGAGCTGTTCCTGCAACACGGGAGCGAGCCGTGTTGGATCAATTGTGAGTATAAAAATCACCAGAATGGCCAGAATTAAAACAGGTGAAACCAGCAGTATTGTGAGGAGCTTTTTCATATATTCGATAGAACCATGTAGAAATCAGCCTAATTTGACCTATTTATAGGGGTTTAGGGTGTTATTCATACAAATTTAAGTGTGTTAGACGTATAATCACGCCGATTTTTTATGGGCTTAGGCTGAAATCAATCAATCAAGTTCCCGCCAATCACAATTATAGTTGGAGACAAGAATTCATGGCATTAGAGCGTACGCTTTCGATCATTAAACCCGATGCAGTTAGCAAAAATATTATAGGTAAGATTATCAGCCGTTTTGAGAAAGCAGGGCTCACTGTAGTCGCCGCTAAAATGCTTCAAATGGATGAAGCCTTGGCAGGCGGTTTTTATGCGGAACACGAAGGCAGGCCTTTCTACGGCGAATTGGTTGAATTTATGACTTCAGGTCCAATTCTGGTTCAGGTTTTGGAAGGTGAGAATGCCATCGCTTTGAATCGTGAATTGATGGGCGCAACAAATCCAGAAAATGCCGCTGACGATACCATCCGCAAGGATTTTGCTGAATCTACCGGTCGTAATGCAGTGCATGGTTCAGATTCACCGGAATCTGCTGCCCGAGAAATTGCATACTTTTTTAAAGACACGGAAATTTGCTCACGCTAATCAATGAATACGCCCGTCGATAAAATTAATTTACTTGGGTTGAGTCAGAAAAAACTCGAAGACTTCTTCGATGGTTTGGGTGAAAAACGCTTTCGTGCTGTTCAGGTATTGAAATGGATCCACCAATACGGTGTGGACAATTTTCAAGATATGAGCAATATCAGTAAAGCTCTCCGACTAAAATTGGAAGAGCTTGCGGTCATTCAAGCGCCGGAAGTGATAAAGCAGTGGGATTCCGAGGATGGCACGCGTAAGTTTCTTATTCGTGTTGCCGGAGATAATGCGATTGAAACCGTCTATATACCGGAAAGGGATCGCGGTACTTTGTGTGTGTCTTCACAGGTGGGCTGCTCACTCGATTGCAGTTTTTGCGCGACGGGGAAACAGGGCTTTAACCGCGATTTAAGTGCAGCGGAAATCATTGGGCAGGTTTGGTTAGCGGCAAAGTCTTTTGGACAATTACAGGAAAATGGACCGCGCAAAATCACTAATGTTGTGATGATGGGAATGGGTGAACCGCTTTTAAATTTCGACAATGTTGTTGATGCTATGAATCTGATGTTGCATGACAACTGTTATGGACTAAGCAAGCGAAGAGTGACTTTAAGTACTTCTGGTGTGGTGCCCGCTATCGACAAATTGGGTCAATTTACAGATGTGTGTCTTGCGATATCCCTGCACGCACCAAATGATGAACTGCGTAACGAACTTGTACCTCTAAATCGCAAATACCCAATTGCCACTTTGTTGGATTCGGCAAAACGCTATATTGAAGGACTGCCTGATCAAAGACGAAAACTCACGATTGAGTACACCTTAATTGACCACATGAATGACCGGGATGAACATGCTCATCAACTTGCCGAGCTGTTAAGAGAGATACCTGTTAAAATAAACCTTATCCCGTTTAATCCCTTTTCGCTATCACATTATAAAAGGGTAAGTAATACGCGTTTGCGGCAGTTCCAGCAAATTTTGATTGATGCTGGCTATACCACTACTATAAGAACGACCAGAGGCGAAGATATTGACGCAGCCTGTGGTCAACTGGCCGGACAAGTCAACGACAAAACTCGCCGCAGTGAGCGTTATAAAATCGATATGTCTGCGCTTGCCAAGAGTTCAGAGGATGTCATTCCTGTAAAAGCAATTCACTAGGGGGTCTGATGAAGCAAGAAGCAAGAAAGTTTTGGAAATGCACCGTCATGTGTGCGTTTTTTATTGTCGTTTCTGGGTGCGTAACCACAACGGATACTCCGATCAAAGAACCTGTGGATAAGAAAACTGCGCTTGAAAATTATGTGCAATTAGGAATGTCCTATTTAAATAAAGGCAACCGGGATGCAGCTATTGGTGCATTTACTAAAGCAATAAAGCTCGACAAAAAATCTGCAGAAGCACATCAGGGCTTGGCAATGGTGTATCAAATGAATGGTGAGCTTGAGCTGGCAGAAAAAAGTTTTAAACATGCGCTGAGGGGCAGGGCGGACTTTTCCATGTCTGGTGTATACAACAGTTATGGTCGATTTTTGTATGAACAGAAGCGAGTTGAAGAGGCCCAAGAGTATTTTGAGCTAGCAGGCAAAGACTTACAGTATCGTGGTCGCGCCAATGCAATGTACATGGTGGGTTTATGCGCACTGGCAATGGATGACCCGGTGCGCGCAAAAGGGGCTTTCGAATATGCGTTGAATTTGAATCCGCGTTTAGCCTCGGCTTCGTTAGAGTTGGCAGATATGTATTTTCAGGAACGAGAATACGCTAAAGCAAAGGAGTATTTAGACGTTTACTCCACAGGTTCACGACATTCTCCTCGAAGTTTGTGGCTGGGGATACGTTTGGAGCGAATTTTTGGAAATAAAGATAAAGAAGCCAGTTATGCGATGTCTTTGAAAAATTTGCATCCCTATTCCCAAGAGTATCTGGACTACAAAAATTATATAGAACAACAACAAAAATAAATTGGGTTCGGTCATGACTATGACTAACGATGAAACACATTGGAAGCCAGGACAAAAACTTCGAGCAATCCGTGAAGAAGCGGGAATCTCTCTGGATACGATTGCAAAAGATACACTCATTCCATTCTCAAAATTACAGTGTCTTGAGAGTGATCAGTACGAACAAATAGGCAAAGATGTGTATGTGATTGCCTATATTAGAAAATTTGCGAAAACCCTGGGCATTAGTTCGGATCCCTTTGTTGAACAATTTAAATTCCTCACCGGAACGGTACTGCCTAGTGACGTTCAAACAATTCACCTTGGCGGTGGAGAGGAGACGGCTGCTTCAAGTTTTGCGAGAAACTTTAGAAAAGCGCGAGGCTTGGAAATTATTGTGGTTCTGGCTCTCGTTTGGCTAGTGAGTGTCCTATTCCTAAGCCAGGACGAAGAACCGGTGGAAACAATAACGGCAGATTCAGATAACACGCTGAATAACACTGTCGAAAGCGAAAGTTCTCTGGTCACGGAAGCACAAGTGAATGAGTCCTTAGACACAGAAGTCCAATCGACCCCCGGGGCATTGACTGAAGTGACAGAGCCTGATTCCAAAGATTCGTTTGGCGACGCTTCTGACGCCGATCTTATGGATTCGGAAAGCATTGAACAAGATGTGCGCTCGCAAGCAAATACTCCGGTCGCTGATAGTAGTGGTCCCGATAGCTTAATCATGAGTTTCTACGGCGAATGTTGGGTGAAGGTCTGGAATGCAGAAGGGGAAGTTATATTTGCGCAACTCCAAAACTCAGGGGATAATCTGCGCCTTTCTGGCAAGGCCCCATTTACTGTCATGCTAGGCAACGCGGTCGCAGTGGATCTGCTGATTAACGGTCAGCGTATAAGCACAGAACCTCCTGAAGGTAGACGGACTCTGCGCATAAAGGTTGGCCCATGAATATTGGCCAGCATTGACTGACACAATCTGGAAGAACATACAGAAACAGGCCGTTAGGCCTGTTTTTAAATCGAAAGAAGATGTATAGCAAATCTCCCATAAATCGACGTAAATCCCGACAAATCATGGTGGGTAATGTAGCGGTCGGCGGCGATGCACCTATCAGTGTGCAAAGCATGACTAATACTGAAACCACGGATGTCGAGGCAACGGTCGCGCAAATTAAGCGTATTCAGGACGCCGGAGCGGATATTGTACGTGTATCTGTTCCCAGTCTCGATGCCGCAGAGGCCTTCGGTAAAATTCGTCAACAAGTTGATATTCCCCTGGTCGCCGACATTCACTTTGACTACAGAATTGCCCTGAGAGTCGCTGATTTAGGCGTGGACTGTCTTCGGATCAATCCAGGTAATATAGGCCGTGAGAAACGCATTCTTGCGGTGGTGGAGAAGGCGCGGGATAAGGGGATTCCAATCCGTATTGGCGTTAATGCCGGCTCGCTTGAAAAAGATCTGCAGAAGAAATATGGCGAACCAACACCGGAAGCGCTGGTCGAATCAGCATTGCGACATATTGATATTCTGGATGGTCTAAATTTTCAGGATTTTAAGGTCAGCGTGAAGGCTTCGGATATTTTCATGGCCGTGGCAGCGTATCGCTTACTGGCGCAACAAATTGAACAACCCCTCCATTTGGGCATTACAGAGGCGGGTGCCCTGCGCTCGGGAACCGTGAAATCCTCTATCGGTTTGGGGATGTTATTAATGGATGGAATTGGCGACACGATTCGCGTTTCACTCGCTGCCGATCCGGTGGAAGAGGTGAAAGTTGCTTGGGATATGTTGAAAAGTCTGCGTATACGCAGCAAGGGTATCAATTTTATTGCGTGTCCCAGCTGTTCCAGACAGAACTTCGATGTGATAAGCACAATGAACGCGCTTGAAACGCGTCTGGAAGATATTACCGTGCCCATGGATGTGGCGGTTATTGGTTGTATCGTGAATGGACCCGGTGAAGCTAGAGAAGCGGATTTGGGTTTAACCGGCGGAACACCCAGGAATCTGGTTTACATCGATGGAGAGCCCAGTCAAAAACTTGAGCAGGAAAACCTTGTCGATGAGCTAGAACGTTTAATTCGAGAAAAAGCAGCGAGCAAAAATGCTGAAGCTGCGCAATTAATCGCAAAACAATAATTTAAACTGTTAAAAAATACAAAAAAGAGACCCAGGAGAAAGCAGTGGCTACTCACTTAACCGAAGAAGAACAAATCGAAGCATTTAAACGTTGGTGGAATGAAAATTGGGTCACGATTGTGTTGCCTCTTGTCGCCGCGGTTTTTTTGTATGTGGGTTGGTATTGGTGGAAAGATTATAAACAGGAACAAGCAGAAATAGCCTCAGATCAATTTGAGGAACTCAATACCATTATGACCGCCGCAGAAGCTGCTGGCGGCTTAACCGATACACAAAAACTGGATGTCATTGATAAAGCTAAGGCGATTTCTGATAAATTTGGTAGCAGTTTGTACGCGGATATGTCGAATTTAATTCTGGCGAAAGTTTATGTGGATGACAAAGAATTTGATAAGGCCGCAAATTTACTTAATCACGTTGTGCAAAATGGCGCTAATGCAAGTGTGAGCTTATTGGCACAAGCACGTTTGGCGAAGGTTTATGTCGAGTTAGATCGTAGCGACGAAGCGCTGCAATTAGTGGCCAATGCGGATGATCCGGCTTTTGCCAGTATGTATGCTGAAATTCGTGGTGATATCCTGGCGCACCAGGGCAATATTGGCGCTGCACACACCGCTTACCAAAGCGCCCTGGAAAAACTTGATCCTCAAGCAATGAGTCGAAGTGGTTTGTTGCAGTCCAAAATCTCTGCGACCACTGTGGCCAAAAAGGAAATGGTAATTGAAGAGGATGTCGAGGCTCAGGAATCTGCTGAAGTCAGTGATAGTAGTGAAAGTGTCGAAACAGTAGAGAGTGAGGAAACTCCGGAAGAAACTGTTGATGCAGGAGAGGCTGAATGAGATTAATCAAGCTCGGTTTGTTTTCTTTTGTTGCAGGTTTAGCCTTGGCAAGTTGTTCGAGTAACGATGAGAAAAAAGCGTTGGAGCCATTACCTCTCGTTGAGATAGAGCAGAAGGTACATTTAAAAACCTTGTGGTCATCTAATGTCGGTGAGGGCCAGAAAAAGAAAACCTATTCCGTGCCCATTCCTGCTATTGAAGGTCAACGAATATTCAGTGCTGATTTTGAGGGCAATGTGTTTGCTTTCGATATCAACAACGGGAAAACCTTGTGGAAAAAGTCACTAGAGGTTTTCATTACAGCTTCAGCTAGTGTCAATGACGGTAAGGTGTTTGTGGGCTCGGCTGATGGTGAAATTATTGCTCTAAATGCAGAAGATGGTAGCGAACTTTGGCGTGCTGAAGTTAGCAGCGAAGTCCTGGCTCCACCACAGTCCAACGGAAATGTGTTGGCGGTTACA
This sequence comes from Cellvibrionaceae bacterium, assembly GCA_050299435.1. GTDB lineage: Bacteria > Pseudomonadota > Gammaproteobacteria > Pseudomonadales > Cellvibrionaceae > 1162T-S-0a-05. Next base: position 17,508 of record JBNKVX010000066.1, read on the forward strand.
AGTATTGATGGAAGTTTAACGGTCTTAAAAGCAGAAACTGGTGAGAAGTTGTGGAGTTACGGACATGTTGTCCCGACTTTAACAAATCGTGGCCTTGCCGCCCCAATTATTACCTCGACACAAGTTATCGGCGCTTTTGATAATGGTCAGTTGTTGGCATTCAATGCAGCAGATGGATCTAGTTTGTGGGAGACGCGTATTGCGCAACCTACTGGGCGACATGATCTTGAGCGTATTGTGGATATAGACGGTACACCGGTGCAAAACGGAGGCTTTATTTACGCGGCGAGTTATCAGGGAGCAATTGCTGCGGTCGCTCGTGCTCAAGGGCGCCTAGTTTGGAAGCAAAACATTTCAACCTATTTGCCACTCGTGGTCGAAAACAGAAAAGTATTTGCTACAGCCGCAGATGGAACGGTTATCGCCTACCACGCAAATACGGGTGTAGTTGAATGGCAAAACGCTCAAATGTTGAGACGTACGATAGGCGCTCCCGCAGTGATCGGAGATTATATCGCTGTACTTGATAGTGAAGGGTATATGCATATTCTCAATCAAAGCGATGGGCAGTTTGCCGGTCGAATCTCAGTTAAAGGCAAACACTTAAGATCTCCTATGGTCAGTCATGGCGGGAAACTTTTTGTCTTATCTGGAAACGGTAAACTGACAGCCTACACCCTTAAGAATTGATTTGAATGAAACCGGTCATCGCGCTTGTTGGTCGGCCTAACGTCGGCAAATCTACCTTATTTAATCGTTTGACAAAAACCCGTGACGCTATTGTGGCTGATTTTGCGGGTTTAACCCGTGATCGAAAATACGGTGAAGCACAGTTTGGTGATCGACAATTCGTTTTAATTGATACCGGTGGAATAGGCAGTGAGGAAGACGGTATTGACAATGTGATGGCCGATCAATCCCTGCAGGCCATCGAAGAAAGTGACTATGTTTTGTTTCTTGTTGATAGCCGAGAAGGTTTAAATGCTGCAGACATGCAGATTGCAAAATATCTTAGACAAAAAGAAAAGACTGTTTGGATTGTTGCCAACAAAGTTGACGGATTAAATCCGGACATCGCGCTATTGCCGTTTTATGAATTGGGAATGGGAGAAGTTTTTCCTGTCGCAGCGGCACATGGTCGTGGTGTGAATACACTCATTGAAAGTGTCTTGTCAGCAGTGCCACAGAATACTGATCAGGAAGAAATACAAGACGAAAGCGAAAGAGGTATTAAAATTGCGGTAGTCGGGCGGCCCAACGTGGGCAAATCGACACTTGTGAACCGCATGCTCGGGGAAGATCGTGTAGTGGTGTTTGATCTGCCTGGAACCACACGTGACAGTATCTATATTGATTACGAGCGACACGGTAAACGTTACACCTTGATTGATACAGCGGGTATTCGCAAAAGAAAGAATGTAAAACTGACTGTGGAAAAGTTTTCTATTGTTAAAACCCTGCAAGCTATTGATGACTCCAATGTGGTGATTTTGTTAATGGATGCTCAGGAAGGCGTGGTCGAGCAGGATTTGCATTTAATGGGCCAGGCAATTGAGAGTGGGCGAGCATTAGTTATTGCGCTCAACAAATGGGACAACCTGGACGAAGACCACAAAAACTACATTAAAGTGGAACTGGAGAGGCGCTTGCGCTTCGTTGATTTTGCAGATATTCATTTTATCTCTGCTTTACACGGCACCGGCGTGGGCAACCTGTATAAATCGATCGAG
>JBNKVX010000067.1:0-19220 GCA_050299435.1 Cellvibrionaceae bacterium
AAACGAATCGTCGCGCTTTTAATGCCCGCAACCTCACCCGCCGATGCTTCTTCCAGTGTTGTCTTGAATCCCTTGTCCTCTCCCCAACGCAAATACATGCGAAGAATCATCTCAGCCCAGTCTTGAGCCTCAGTACCGCCGGATCCCGACTGAATATCCAAATAAGCATTATTCGCGTCCATTTCACCTGAAAACATCCGATGAAACTCAAGCGTGTCTAACTGCTTTTGCAGGCTCGCAATTTCATTTTCGATATCCGCAATACTGGATTCATCATTTTCCTCAACTGCCATTTCGAGTAATTCTCGACAATCGCGTGCTCCCGAATCCAGTATTTCGATTGTTTTTACAACAATTTCAAGAGCAGAACGTTCTCTACCAAGCGCTTGCGCTTTCTCAGGTTCATTCCAAACATCAGGCTCCGCAAGCTCAAGCTCGACTTCAGTTAGCCGTTCTTTTTTTTCTGCGTATTCAAAGATACCCCCTAAGCGCATCGGTGCGCGAATTGATGTCCGACAAGCTATTTATGAGGGGATTAATTTCCATTCAAGAACCTATAGAGTAAAAAGCGGGTTTGATTTCGTATTATTGAACGCATTTTTTATGCGCCGCGGATTTTAACCTGGAGCACCGTACATTCGCCAGGCCGAATTCAATCACAGAGCCACGTGAGACGCGCATAATTCTCGACAAACACTGGCCTCGTGTTTATATTGAGGAGCGGATATTAATAAGAAAGAGGGATTACCTATGTTAAAGCCTTCGTTAGTCTCAAAAATCGCCCCTGGCTTTGTTTTCAAAAGCGTTTTCACAAGCTTAATATTGAGCATGCTGATGCTCACTGCGTGTTCAGGCGATGACGACCCGGAAGAAACAGGTGTCACACCTTCGGAACGAACCTATGCGGTTTTCAGCCCAGCAACGGGTGCACTGCCTGTTCCGAATGACATTTTGTTCTCTAGCGAAACTGCAGCCGATGGAACCATGACAGCGGGCTCCGATCCAGGCAACCCGGTTATCGAAGGCATTGACGCAATGGACGGCAGCTCGGTGCTGGCGCCCATCGATATATTCTTCAGCGATAGCTTACAGGCGAATCAAACTTTGGACGCGGTGAGTTTTATCACTGCTGGCAACTCGGTAATTCCTAACCCTGCGCAAAATGTTTTCTTATTGCCCCTCGCTTTCCCTGGCGGTGATTCACTCCTGCAAGCTACGGTAAATGGGGAAAGTGTGGAAGTGCCAACTTTTGCCAAGGCCGCCAGTTATGCGCGCGCAGCCGCGGCAATGGATATTGCGACATTGTCACAATTGGCGATTCCCGATGCTCGCGCTGAAATTATCAGCCTCGATGGGGGAACAAACAATGTGCTGCGCATTTATCCGCTGCAGCCATTAATGCCGGAAACCAAGTACCTCGTTGTGGTCACGACCTTAAAAGACTCATCAGGTAATGATGTGCTTCCCGCTATCGCCTACGATTTTTTATCCGACCCCAATTCAAATTTAAGCCCGGTAGACCTGGATTCATTGCGAGACGCCATCATCGGCTGGGAACAGCTCGCAGGCGGCTATTTTGGATTTATGCAATCGGTGTTTGATGTGGCCGGCGGTGGCAGCGCTCCCAGTGACGACGACATAATTTTCTCTATGACTTTCACGACGACAGGAACGACGTCCATATTCAAGCACATTGCCGCGCCGGAAACTTTCTTCGAAAAAGCCTTAATTACGGGCCATCGACACGCCGCTATAAGCAATCTTGTTGCGGGCACCTACAACGTGAATGGTGACAACAGCGGATTAACAGATCCTGTCGACATTGGAATTAACACCACTCTTAATGTCCTGCTGACCTCAGAGATGTTACCGGGACCCACGCCAAACCCCCTATACAATGCAAACATTGCAGCTGCAATTGGCGCTGGAGCAGGATACGACACAATTGCGGCAGATGCGTCTGCCGCTTATCTAATGCAGGTCGCCGCAGGTGAAGCAGCCTTATCTGTCCACAATGGTGACGGCATTGATATTGCGACTGAAGCTATGGGAACTGTTTCAGCTATGGCGGCGGGAGCCGGTGCTCCGGTTGCTGCAATATTCCCTGTGCCCGCACCAAGGGCGAGTAACTTTTACCGTGTTGATCTTGCAAGCGACATTAATTCTGCACTTCTTGCGCCAGCATTGGTTTACCAAGGCGATATAACACTCCCTTATTTTCTCGGGGTACCCAGCGGAAGTGATGGCTCACCACTCACAGACGAGAGTTGGGATGCCGATCCGACAATTGGCGCTATAATTGATGTTGGCAGAGGCAATCCCGCGGGGACAACGCCGCCCTCCGATATGATCACCTATCGTTACCCCTTTCCGGAACGCAAAAGTATGCAGGTCTTCCCTATTCAGGTCACCATGCCTGAGGCTACTACGCTCGGCGGTTTGGGTGTCACAAAGCCCGCGGAAGGTTGGCCGGTAGTCATCTTCGTCCACGGCATCACGGCAGACCGCTCCGCCTCACTCCCTATAGCTGATGCCCTGGCCTTTGCCTGTATTGATCAACAAACTTTTATGCCCACTGGCGCGCCCTGTTTTGCAACAATTGCCATTGATCAACCCATGCACGGCTTCACACCTGCGGGCAGCACTGTACCGGGCTTAATGAGCGTGAATGACCCGGATTACATGGCTAATCCCAATGTTGGCAGCAACACACCCTCAGCCGGATTGACTGAGCGTCACTTTAATTTTACAGCGGATGCCAACCAAAATGCCGCAGCCATGGATTACACCAACGATGTAGGCTCCTCTGGCTCTTTGTTTATTAATCTTGGTAACTTTACTAATGGACGCGATATTTTGCGCCAGATGGTGATAGATTTACTGAACCTCAATGCATCAATTAGCACAATGGATGTTGATGGTGACGGTTTAGCCAATGATCTCGACCCTAACAATGTGTTCATTGTCGGTCATTCCCTCGGAGGTATTGATAGCATCCCCTTCCTGGCAATCAACAACCTCGAAGCCGTGCAATCCAGCCCTTTCAGCACCTTACCCAAAATTAAAGCCGGTGTGTTCTTGTCAACGGGATCCGCGCCGCCCACGCTGCTGGTTAATTCCAACGCCTTCGCAGATACGATATTGGGCGGTTTGGCTGCGGCAAGCCCCGAATTACAAGTTGGTCGCAGTGGACTGGAAACCTATTTTTCTGTTTTCCAAGGCTTACTGGACTCTGTAGACCCTCTTAACTTCGCTCCCTTATTGACGGATAGCGCAAGTGACACCGGCATTTTGTTAACGGAAATCATTGGTGACGGCGCATCCGCACCGAGCGACTTGGTCATCCCTAACGGTGCCGATCCGCAATGGGGACTAAGCCCAATGAACGGGTTTAATGCGGTATTTGCCGGTACAGAGCCTTTAATTGCGAGTTTTGGCGCTGTGAAGACTGCCGATGCCACCTCTGATGGTGACCCCGCAGTGATGGTTACTCGCTACACCGAAGGCAGCCACACCACCCCAATCGTTGCAGGCAACACAACCCTTGACCCCTTCACGTCGGCAGCCGTGTTTTACGAACTGCTTGGACAGACCGTGGCCTTTTTTGCACTGGAGGGGGATGTACCTGGATCAATCATTACCAATCCAGCAGTTGTCGAACCCTAATACCCCCACCCAAATTCGCTGCCATAAAAAAATGCGCTCTCTTACATCAGAGCGCATTTTTTCGTTTTAAATCAATAAATTAATGAATTATGTTGACATAATACATTACAAAACTAAAATAACTCATTGAATTAGCTAGATGAGAGTAAGCCAACATGATGGAGTTTTTGGAAGCCAAAGACCCAGAATGGATGCAAATTTGGGAACAACTTGCGGCGGAAACCTTAAATGAAGGAGATCCCATTTGCGCCTTCCTTGGTCGCACTTGGGAATACATGGGCTCAACTGAAGATCATCATCATCTGCGCCATCTGTTACACCCTCGTACCGGCAAAACAGAATACTTCTACCTCGAAAGGCGCAAGGCTGCCTTCAACTGGGCGGACTAAGCCGCCCTGACTCAACTGTCCCTCTTGGCAGTGAGGTCTTCCGTGATCGTGTCCAATTTGTCCTGATCAAGCGGATACAACATCATAAATCCAGCGGTAATTGCGGCCACGACTCCAGGTATCCAACTCATTAACATGATGATACCAGGCACGGCGCCCTGAATGGCGACCGCATTCTGTCCATCGTAATGAAAGGCGGCAAGAATAAAACCGATAATAGCAGCGGCTACACCCCCACCAAACTTGGTTGCAAAAGAGCCCGCCGAATAGATTAAACCCGTAGAACGTCTGCCGTGCTTCCACTCAGAAAAATCTGCTGCGTCACCCAGCATGGCGAAAAACAAAGTTGGAAAAATCGCAGCGGCAAATTCAGAAATTACACCTATAGTAAAAATTGCTGCAAGATCGTTGGGACCGCAAAAAGCCAACAATGCATTGACCGCACCGGAGAATAGCAATGCGATGATAAACAGTCGTTTTTTACTCAACCAACGGCCCAGGAAAGTCACCGATATAGCGCCCGCAATTGATGCCAACATAAGCGCAACAAGATAGGAGCCCGCCAAAAGTTCATTGTTGATGTAATGAACAAAGTAAATGACAGTAATACCTTGCTTTATGGAATTGTAAACATTGAAAAGCAAACCCACGGCAAGTAGTACAAGCCAGGGACGGTTGGTTATCAGTAAATATAAATCTCGCCAAATGTCATGTTCTTGATTTTGTGGCGGATACACGCGTTCTTTGGTCGAGAAAAACGTGAGAAACATGAAAATACTTAAACACGCGGACAACACGTAGATTGCTCGACTATAGCCCGTTTCCTGGTTAATTAAACGAATATCTTCCTGACTCAAGGTTGGTTCGCCGGTCACTACAAATGCATAGACCTTATTTGCTTCCATGGAAAAACTCAGTCGTTTAACGGCTTCCTCTTCTCCCTCCCCTTTGGGTAAGGCAACAAACTTGGCCACACCTTTTTTAGTGCTGATACTTGCGTGCGCCACATCTTGTGGAGCGGTAACAGTCAGTTGAAAGGCGGTATCAGAAATTTCCTCTATCTCAATTTGCGGATGGACATTCCCAAAGGTGACCACCAAATAGAGCAAGGTACCCTGAACAATCATGCCACCAGTGAACGCGCCAGCCATACGAAAAGCACCTAAACTCGTCCGCTCTCGATTGCTGCCCGTCATCACCGCCATTAAGGCACCATAGGGAATATTGTTAGCGGTATAGATCAAGGTAAAAGCAATGTAGGTGATATAAGCGTAAATTAATTTCCCACGCTCGCTAAAATCCGGAGTGGTGTACAGTATGGATAAAATAAGCCCTAAAGGAATTGCGGTCCAAAGAATCCAGGGGCGAAACTTACCGTGTTTAGACTTGGTACGATCCCCCACTACGCCCATGAAGATATCCGAAACTCCATCTCCAAAACGCGCGACTAAAAACAGGAGGCCTACAGCGGCGGGATCCAAGCCAAATACATCGGTGTAAAAAATAAATAGAAACGTAGCCACACCGCGCCAAGCGATATTTGCTGCTCCATCGCCAAGTGCATAACCAATTTTTTCTACAATAGAAAGTTTTTCAGGGGAGGAAGACATTGGGGACCTCAATTATTGTAATTATTCACAACTTGCGCGGGTCGTCGCGCTGCTGAACGATAGCAAAACGTAGGCTGAAGATAAAGCGATGCTTAAACCAATTCCAGCTGTTCCGCCAAAAGCTGAAGTTTACATTCTCCTCGGTATTCATTGATATCCAACTTGTAAACCAAACGGGCTTTAAACTCACCATTTGGCAAACTTAAGTCTGGATCCATATTGAAAAGTATTCCGTCAATCAACTTGCCGCTGTATTCCCCGGGACTCAAGGCCATTTTTAAGTGCTTATCTTTCAATATCTTCTGCTGAACAACTGTAAATACTCCCTCAAAAAGAGGCTCGGGAAAGGCCTGTCCCCATGGCCCGGCATTTCTTATTGCCCAGGCCGTTTCCAGCTCAAATTCATTTTCAGACAAAGAACCATCAACAACAATTTCCGCTTCAGGCTGGTGATAATCTAATTTCCCAGCAACAGTTTCCTCAAAAGCTTTTTGAAAATTCGTCAAAGCATCTTCGTCAAGAGACAAACCGGCTGCCATGGCATGGCCACCAAATTTTTTTAAGAGGCCTGGCGTTTTTGTTGCCAGCTCATCCAAAACGTCGCGCAAATGAATGCCACTGATAGATCGTCCCGACCCTTTTAATTGCCCGTCTGCAGTTTTTGCAAAAATAACAACTGGCTTATGATATTTGTCCTTTACGCGCGACGCTAAAATTCCTACAACACCTTCGTGCCAAGTACTATCGTACAAACAGAGCGTGAATTGATCTTCCACCTGAAAATTTGCTTTGGTTAAAACGTCAAAAGCCTCACTTTGCATGCTACTTTCTATCGCCTTCCTCTCACGATTTAAATCATCGAGCTGTTGCGCAAGTCGTTCAGCCTCATAAATATTTTCAGAGAGTAAGCATTGGATTCCCAAACTCATATCGTCCAAGCGGCCTGCCGCATTCAATCTTGGCCCTACCGCAAAACCCAAATCGATTGAACTTATTTGAGCCGGATTTTTATTTGCTACAAATAACAGTGCCCGAATACCTGGACAAGTTTTTCCTGCGCGAATTCGTCTTAAGCCTTGCGCAACCAAAATTCGATTGTTCATATCCAGGGGAACGACATCTGCAACAGTGCCCAAGGCAACAAGGTCTAAATAATCCGCCATATTCGGCTCGGGGCGTTCGGCATTAAACCAATTTTTCTCTCGTAAGTACTTGCGTAGAACACTTAAAACGTAAAATGCCACTCCGACACCGGCCAGGTTTTTTGAGGAAAATTCACAGCCCGACTGATTGGGATTTACAATAGCATCGGCATCTGGGAGCACTGCTCCCGGCAAATGGTGATCCGTAATGATTACCTGCATACCGAGATTTTTCGCCGTGGCGACGCCTTCCACACTGCTAATGCCGTTATCCACGGTTAAAATAAGATCCGGCTTTTTCTCTGCAAGCAAGTGAACAATTTCGGGGGTCAATCCATAACCAAACTCAAAACGATTGGGCACGATAAAATCACAATCCTGACAACCCATCGCTCTCAGCACTTTGATACATAAGGCGGTACTCGTTGCGCCATCCGCATCGAAATCACCCACGATACAAATACGTTTTTTGAGTTTTAAAGCATTAAACAAGATTTCCACCGCCTGGTGGATACCTCGCAAATTTTCCGGGGGTAAAAGTTTTTCGGCAGGATATTCCAGGCTGCTGAGGTCATATACACCTCGATTTGCCAAAACTCGGTTTAATACTGGCGTATCGTCGCCACACTGCCCACCATTTTGGGTCTGACGATGAACTATCTTTTTTATCATTCTCGCAGTGTAAAAATATTAGGGCTGCGCAGCAATCTTTCTGTAGAGTTTTTGGATTTCCCGATCAAAACATTCGTATATAACAGAAATGGTTTGCGTTGCTTGCTGAAAATATTCATTTGGCGTAATTAAACCAATATTATTCAATAAATTATGTCTAACAAATTCTACAAATGAATGTATTTGTGTAATCTCTTCTGCAGAAATGCGATGTTTTGGTAGTGGGTGGTCCAACAAACTCGTAACATCTTCCAAGGCATTTCTTATTTGTTTCTTATATTTCTCGCGGCTGTTATCTTGCTTTGGCAAACCAAGCAATCTAACCCCTAGGGCGCGGCTTTGTCCAATTAGCTCCCCCACCCACAATAGCTCATTCCACAAAGCATAACTCTGACCTTGAGCCTTGACTTCACCGATCTTATGATACTCAGCGACGGTATCCAGCAGCGTAAGAATGTTTGCGACGAGTTTACAGTGTTGGGAAAAACTCTTGGGAAATCCAATTGTTTCACTCTGTGCACCGAGCTTCGCCCAATGCCGGGTTATACCTGTCCAATCCTCCTGACTTTCGATCCAATCCCCCAATTGACTCACCGCTGAAATATCATACGAAATACGGCTTTTGAGGCTTGTTAGTTCCTGTTCGACCTCGTAATCTCCTGAAAGGTAGGCACTGCACAGTCCCCGATGTTTCTGAACGTGCATAAGCAAGGCACGCAATGCCTGCAGCCATTGCACACCTTTAAGCTGTCTTTTTTTCATTTCCCGTTTGAATATAATGGTTGAACCCAGCAAAACAATTGGGAATAGAATTAACAACACAACAAGTGTCGTCAGTCCCGAGTTCATCATTCTTATTGCCTCACTTGTTTCACTAAACGCCACGGAGCAATAAACATTCCATGCCTCCATGTATCGAAATAGATATAAGGCGAAGATTTCGATGCTTTAAGCTAAGTACTAGGTGGACTGCCGTTTTTTTATTCTGATCGCGATTAAAGTATGAACTAAAAATCGCTGAGGTCTTGGCCTTCTGCAAACCCACGCACCAAAGACAGGCAAAAATTGAGTCAGATATCCAGAAAGCTTACAGTTTGGTGCATATCAGGCCATGAACTTGTGCAGGATCATTTTCCAAGACCTCAAAACGCTCTTCCTTTGACCATAAGTCTTGCATATGCAGCGGCAAAACCGGTTTTTGTTGGATACCTGCTTTAACAATTGCTTCTGGAAACTTTGCTGGATGCGCCGTGGCTAAAGTGACCACGGGGCTATCTTTCATCTCTTTTTTCAACACTCGCGCGGCACTGTGACCAATAGCACTGTGAGGATCAAGCATGTATTCACTTTCATTAAACACCTGTCTAATTTGCGCGATGGTTCCAGCGTCATCCAGGCGAAAACTGCAAAATTGTTCACGTGCAGATTTCAAAGCTTCTTCACTCAAAACCATGCAGCCGTTTTTAAAATCATCCATGAGTTTTGCAATTGCTGCGCCATCACGCTGATAAAGATCAAACAACAAGCGCTCGAAATTACTCGACACCATAATATCCATGCTTGGAGAAAGAGAGTGCTGTAATGTTTTTTTACTGTGATCATTTGCACTTAAACACCGATGCAAAATGTCATTACTGTTGGTAGCAATAATTAATTTTTCAATCGGCAATCCCATTTTCGCCGCAAGATAGCCAGCAAAAATATCACCAAAATTTCCAGTTGGAACAGAAAAAGATACTTTTCGATGTGGCCCACCAATTGCCAAAGCTGCATAAAAGTAATAGACAATTTGGGCCATAATGCGTGCCCAATTTATAGAATTTACCGCAACCAACTGTCTTCCGCCTGGCAAAAAACTTTGATCAGCAAAGCTACTTTTCACAATGTTTTGGCAATCATCAAAATTGCCTTTTATTGCAATATTGTGAACGTTAGTCTCCAGCACCGTTGTCATTTGGCGACGCTGTACATCCGATACTTTTTGATACGGATGTAGAATAAAAATATCAACGTTTTCACACTCCCTGCAACCTTCGATGGCAGCTGAGCCAGTATCACCTGAAGTGGCTCCGAGTATGACAACCTTTTGATCGCGTTTTTTCAAAACGAAATCCAACAAGTGTCCGAGAAATTGTAGGGCGAAATCTTTGAATGCAAGCGTGGGACCGTGAAAGAGTTCCAGTACCCATTCGTTCTCAGCGGTTTGCACAAGCGGTGCGATGGCCGCGTGACGAAAATTTTTATAGGAAGCCTGAATCAGTTTTTTAAGATCTGCGTCTTCAATTTCCCCTTCAACAAAAGGATGTATTATTTTAAATGCAAGCGCTTCATAATCCAGGGAACTCCAGGAGGCTATCTCCTCAATCGAAAACCTGGGCAAGGATTCGGGTACGTATAAACCGCCATCAGAAGCCAAACCGGTAAGAATCACCTCTTCAAAATTTAAAGCCGGCGCTTTTCCTCGTGTACTGATATATTTCACTTGAGTGACTCCACGCGAATGCGGACAACTTTTTCTCGAACAAATTCCAGTTTTTCAATTTGACTGATTGCATCGGTGATGCGCTTTTCCTGAGTTACCGTTGTCAGCATAATCAGGGGAACATGATCTTGTCCCTCTAAGGGTTCTCTTTGAATCAAGGCTTCTATACTGATCCCCAAATCACTGAATACCGTTGCGATTCGCGACAGCACACCCGGCTTATCCATCACAGAAAATCTTAGATAATTTGCACATGCAACATCATCAATAGAAAGAATCGGGTAATCACACAACTTACCGGTATCGAACCCAAGGGGTGGCACAAAGGCCTGAAATTCATTGTTAATACTGCGTCCAATATCCACAATATCTGAAATTACTGCGGAAGCAGTAGGTTCTGCACCCGCTCCTGCACCATAATACAAACTCGGGCCTAAAGCATCGCACTTAACCAGCACCGCATTCTGTACCCCATTGACGTTGGCCAGTAATCGCGATTCAGGAACCAATGTCGGATGCACACGCATTTCAATACCCTTATTCGGTCGATTGCGTGCAATGCCTAAATGTTTGATGCGATAGCCTAGCTCTTCGGCATAAATGACATCCTCTGGTGCAATCTTACTGATGCCTTCCGTAAATACCTTGTCGAACTGCAAGGGAATACCAAAAGCAATCGAAGCCAATATCACCAATTTATGCGCAGCATCTATACCCTCAATATCAAATGTGGGGTCGGCTTCTGCGTAACCCAATTCCTGGGCTTCTCTAAGCACCTCTTCAAATTCGCGACCCTTACCGCGCATTTCAGACAGGATAAAATTCCCTGTTCCATTTATGATCCCTGCCAACCACTCAACCTTGTTTGCCACCAAGCCTTCGCGCAAAATCTGGATAATGGGAATCCCTCCGGCGACGGCAGCTTCGAATCCGATACTGACATTATTTTGCGCCGCAACTTCAAATAGCTCGTTACCGTACTCAGCAATGAGTGCTTTGTTCGCTGTAACAACGTGTTTCCCGTTACGCAAGGCAGCAAGGACAAGTTCTCTTGCGAGTTCGGTACCCCCAATCAACTCAATAAAAACATCTATATCAGTATCCTGGGCAACCTCCAGCAAATTTTTGCTGACCTTAATACCGCTCAGATCCAAATCCGGGTATTCCCGCCGCGCACCAATATGCACGATCGAAAAACTGCGCCCTGCCCTGGCAGTAATATCGATCTGATTACGGCCTAGTACTTCAAACATACCACGACCAACCGTGCCCAAGCCGCAAAGACCCAATTTAATCTGCTTCAACGAACCTACCCTTGTGCCAAAAAAGAAGCGCAACCTTACTGAGGCCCCTGGGCCCTGTCAATGTGTCAAAGCTAATTTCACTGCCTTATTAAAAGCCAAAAAAAAGGGCCGCTGGCCCTTTTCTCACTAGAAAAACTCTTTGGCTATTTTTCCAATCTGGCTGCGATTTGTTTGGCTGGCATATAACCAGGAATACTCTCGCCGCTATCAAACATAATTATCGGTGTTGCATTCACTCCCATTTGCTGGCCTAGCTCGTATTGAGCAGCAACGGGATTTCCATCACATACGTTTATATCGATGGTTTCGCGATTTTTCACCTTGGTAAGCGCAGCTCTTGGATCTTCAGCACACCAGGCCGAGGCAATTTTCTGATAACTTGGAGATCCTATTCCAGCTCGCGGAAAAGCCATATAACGCACCTCAATACCCATTGCATTAAGCTCAGGAACTTCCCTGTGTAATTTCTGGCAATAACCACAATCGACATCCGTAAAAATAGTAATGTGATCTTTGGCTTCACCCTCCGGTGAGAATACAATCATATTGTCGACCGACGCTTTGGCCAGCAACTCTTTTCGAATACCAACTTTTTCCTGCTCTGTAACATTGACTAAACCTTCTTCTGCTGCCTGGTAAAGCTCGCCAACAAAAAAGAAATCTGTTCCCTTAAGCGCATAAATACTGCCAGCACCTTCAAGATTCACCCGCACAATATTGGGTACTGCGGTCTGCTCAACATCGGTAACCTTCAAACCTGGGCGCGCTTTTTCCAATCTGGAAGAAAATTCGTCAATCGAGACATCACTTGTATTCATCTGTACAGGTGTTGAAGCGACCGGCGCAGGTTCTGCGGCGTTAGTATCATTTTTACAGGCTGATGTCGCGACCAAAGTCAGTAACAAAGCCACAGAAGACTTTCTCATCGCCATTAAGTTTAAGTACATGCCTCACACCTCAAAATTTTTTGTTAAGCCTTGTTTTCGATTCCGCTAGTTTATCATGGTTCCCGAAAATCTCAGGTTACCGTTCACCCTTTCTTGCTTTTAGACTAATTTCAGCCCAAATTGATCTACTATTAGGAAAACACCCCCACCACAATCGGCGTTGCAATCAACGACGCAGGGAAGAGACCAAAAACACACCATGAAATACCCAAAAACAGCACTTCAAATCATACTGACGATTTTAAGTTTGCAAGCATGCAGCTCAGACGCACCGGATACAGAGGAAAGCAATTTACTTCGATTTGCCGGAGAGGTCTATATTCATCAGGGCCGCAGAGAACAACGCGAAAATCAATATCTTATTACTGAGTACAAACGTCGCAATAGTCGTATTTATTTTGTCACACCCAACAAGGAAATCAGCCAATTTCTGTTTGCTGAGGAATACAAAAAAACGTTCGAAAGTTTAGGGTTGGATGTTACTTCGATAGGCGACGAACACATCGGGCAGGACAAACACAGCATCGTCTATATTGTTCCCTCCAAAGACAAGCACAGCCTGGTCGTTTTGTTAGCTGTTAAAACCCGGGAATACCCTGAAAATCATAGCGATGCACAAGCCTTAATGGATGAATTGAAAAATCTGGATTATCTCGTCATTGCGCAGAATTAATTATTGAATTGGTCACCAAAGTCCTCTTTCACATCACGCCATATCGCGTGAATATGCGTATCATTTGATTGCGTTTCGTGTTCAATCAATATATTTGAGCCCTGGATTCGATAATAGTATTCTTCCCCTGGATCTGCTTCACCCCTCCAGAAAAAATACAGACTCGACCAGTCTGCATCAACCTTGGCTTGCAAATACTGCTCAGAATATTCATGGCGAATATTATTAATGTAGATAGAAATTAAAGATTTGAGCAATGCCTGTTGCTCCTGACTGAGTTTAGTTGCGACTATACCAGCGGGTTTACCCAACTTTGCGCGACGCGCCCCAGGATTTGTTAAGAATCCTTTAAACCATTCATTACTGGCTGCAGCCTGCTCCTTTTGTGCTTTCGATAAGGACTTGAAAAGCTTGCGACCCAGGTCCACTTCATCTTCCAGAGCTCTCAAACCTTTATCTGGACCGACCGGAATTGTCTCAGGGTTGGCACCAACGAACAAAGGTGTCGCCGAGATAAGTTCGTCTTGTTGAAAAGTAAAATTTAGAGATAAATGATGGCCTTCAAATCTCAATGACCACAAGTGCTTCCCAGGCTCACCAAACACTGCTGTGTAGTAGTGATCAGGGTTTCGATACTCTGGGGAGTTTGATATCACAGCTAAAGCCGCTTCAGTTGCGATAATAGCATCAACTTTCACCACGCCTTGATCACTGAGAATAAAATTAAATATTTTTCGTAAACCGGATTTCTGCTTTTCATCTAAAGCATCCAATCTTATCCCAGCTCGACGTCCAGGCAACCAGGTAAATTCAAAACGCTCAGGATCTTCAAAAGCGTGAGTAACAATGTGTTGTTGTTTAGCATCCAGAGAGGAAAGCCAATCCTTGACTTGTTGTGAAATATTGCCTTGATTTGAATGGGCATTTACAGAAGATCCAAAACCTAATAGCCCAACAAGAACAATCAAATAAATGAACCGTGAGCAGTTAATCTTTTTCATTTTCCCCATTTGATCAGTCCAAACTTAAAGATTCTAAAGTCACAGTCTCGCAAAATATGGGTTATCTGTAGGTCATAAAAAAAGCGGCCAACTGGCCGCTTAATAAATGTATAAACTGCTTGGTGCCCCAAATACTGATCAACAGAGCAAGAGCGCCAAAAATAGTTAAGCTTGATGGAAAAGCTGAGGTTAAAACCCTAGTTCAACTTCTCTTTAATTCTCGCTGCTTTACCTGTCAGCTCACGCAAGTAATACAACTTGGCTTGACGCACATCACCGCGTCTTTTCACGCTGATGCTATCAACCAATTTACTGTGAGTTTGGAAAGTTCTTTCCACACCCACACCATGAGAAATTTTTCTGACTGTGAATGCGGAGTTTAAACCACGATTTCTCACACCAATCACAACCCCTTCAAAAGCCTGCAATCGTTCACGGTTACCTTCACTTACTTTCACCTGAACAACGACTGTATCCCCAGGACTAAATTTGGGAAGTTCTTTCTTGAGCTGCTCATTTTCCAGCTCTTGAATGATTTTATTTTTCGCGCTCATTGCTCGCTCCTGATTTCAAATTTTCATGCAGGCCATCCTGCAACATTTTTTCGTATTCCGCGCTAAACTGGCCATCGGCTTTTAGCACTTCAATTAAATCTGGCCTTCGCTGCCAGGTTCTCAACAAACTTTGCTGCAACCGCCATTCGGCAATTCTTTTATGGTCTCCAGAAAGCAACACATCCGGAACCCTTTTTTCTTTTCCATCCACCATCAAGACTTCAGGTCTTGTGTAATGAGGACAATCCAACAAGCCAGCTTCAAAACTGTCCTGCTGTGCGCTCTGTTCATCACCCAGCGCCAAAGGTAATCTTCTAATTAGGGCGTCCAGCAGTACCATCGCTGGTAATTCCCCGCCGCTTAACACGTAGTCGCCTATGGATAGCTCTTCGTCAACCTTCTCTTCCACAAGGCGCTCATCAATCCCTTCGTAACGACCGCAAATCAAAATCAAGTTTTTGTATTGCGAAAGCCTTTCCAGTCCAACTTTATCGAGAGGCTGCCCTTGAGGAGACAGATAAATTCGTCTCGTCTCTCCCTGTTCTGATTGATCACCTATGCTGGCTTGGGCAAATTGCAAAGCCTTCGTTAGAGGCTCCACTTGCATCACCATGCCAGGCCCACCACCATAGGGTCTATCGTCTACAGTGCTGTGTTTGTCTTCACTGAAATCACGTGGATTTACCAAGTCGATTTCAACCAAACCCTCTGCACACGCACGCCGACTTATGCCGCTCTCCGTTAATGCAGAAAACATTTCCGGAAATAAAGTAATCACTCGAACCCGTAACATCAAAAATCCGGATCCCAATTAACCAGAATACAGCCCTGATCAATATCGACGTTTTTGATGTAGAGATCCGGCACATAGGGGACTAAACGTTCTCTATCGTCCACACTGCCCTGATCCGGTTTGACCACCAACACATCATTAGCGCCGGTTTCCAGCAACCTATCAACAACACCCAGTGGGGTCTTTCGACCTTCGAAACAACTGGTTACTTTCAATCCCAATAGCTGATGCCAATAAAACTCGCCTTCTTCCAGCACGGGCAACAACTGCTTTTCAATCGCTATATCAATTCGACCGAGCTCTTCAGCTTGACTGCGATCATTAATTCCCTTCAAGTGCACCACCAAACCCTGAGGCCGATGGAGAAATTCTTCAATTTCTATTTTCTTTACGCCATGGCGAGTTTTCAGCCACCATGGTGTGTATTCCACTATCTGTTCAAGTGGGTCGGTCCAGGATTTCACCTTCACCCAACCCTTAATACCAAAAACGCCAGTGATGCGCCCAACCGTTATTAGGTTTGAAGGCTTGTTTGTCACTGGCGTATCGAATTTAGAGTTTTGATTTAAGCTGCTTGCGCTGCTTTAGCTTCTTGTAACAACTTGAGTACACGCTCAGAGCAATTTGCACCCTGACTTACCCAATATTCCAATCGCTCGGTATCCACTCTCAAACGCTCTTCCTGGCCACGTGCAATCGGGTTAAAAAAACCCACGCGCTCAATAAATCGACCATTACGTGCCTTGCGGCTGTCCGCCACCGTCAAGTGGTAAAAAGGGCGCTTTTTTGAACCGCCTCGTGCTAAACGAATACTTACCATGTAAGTTTTACCTGTTTTTGTGTTAATAAAGAGTGTCTGCGCAGCGCTTCAACGATAGGTAAGCCCCAAAACCCCACTCTTCTTCAATTTCTATTCATTTCCACTATTCCAAAGGCACACACAATCAGGGCGGCCCTACGGAAGGCGGCGTATTCTAAAGGAAAGGTTTCTTGATGTATAGGTCTCGGAAGGCAAAAAAATGCAATTTCCCCAGACGCCACCGCACCCAAAAAACGCTCAATTACTGACCTGGCAAACCACCGCCACCGGGCATCATTCCCCCCAGACCTCGCATCATTTTTTGCATCCCGCCTCCTTTCATTTTCTTCATCATCTTACCCATTTGCTTGTGTTGCTTGAGCAGACGGTTAAGATCTTGTATCTGGGTGCCCGATCCTTGCGTGATCCTTCGCTTGCGAGAGCCATTTAATATGTCCGGATTTTTCCGCTCAGCAGGTGTCATGGAGGAAATAAGTGCATCCATACGTTTAAACTGCTTGCCCATATCTGCCTGCTCCATCATCTGTGACATGTTGCCCATGCCTGGCAATTTCTCAAGCATAGATGCCATACCACCCATGTTTTGCATTTGCTGAAGTTGATCTCGCAAATCTTCTAAATTGAAGCGCCTTCCTGTTTGAACCTTTTTTATCAGTTTTTCGGCTTTTGCTTTATCCAGTTTCTGTTCTGCTTCTTCAATAAGGGACATCACATCCCCCATTCCCAAAATTCGAGAAGCCACCCTGTCTGGATGAAAGGGCTCCAGGGCATCCGTTTTTTCACCGACCCCCATAAACTTAATCGGCTTCCCTGTTACCTGACGCACAGATAGGGCCGCGCCGCCGCGCGCATCGCCGTCTGTTTTAGTCAGTACCACCCCAGTCAAGGGCAAGGCATCGTTAAAGGCTTTGGCGGTATTGACCGCATCCTGGCCAATCATGGCGTCAATCACAAACAATGTTTCGATGGGGTTTATGGCTTTGTGGAGTCCCTTTATCTCGTTCATTAATGTTTCGTCGATATGCAAGCGTCCCGCGGTGTCGACCAAAAGCACATCAACGTGGTTCTTTTTAGCCTGTTGCAGTGCCGATTTGGCAATGTCTACAGGCTTTTGCTTTTCATCTGAGGGGAAAAACTCAACCTCAACTTCTTCTGCCAGGGTTTCTAATTGTTTAATTGCAGCGGGGCGGTAAACATCGGCACTAACCACCATTACTTTCTTCTTTTCTCGTTCCTTAAGATAACGGGCTAATTTTGCAACTGAAGTGGTTTTACCCGCTCCTTGCAAGCCGGCCATAAGCACAATTGCTGGAGGTTGAGTCGCCAGATTTAATTTTTCGTTTGCTTCACCCATAAGCTGGGTCAACTCATTTTCAACAATCTTCAAAAATTGTTGACCTGGCTTTAGTGCTCGCGATACTTCCTGCCCTACGGCACGCTTGCGTACATGATTAATAAATTCCTTAACTATGGGTAAGGCGACGTCAGCTTCCAATAGCGCTTTTCTGACATCTCGCAAGGCAGCCTGGATGTTATCGTGGGTGAGGCGTGACTTGCCCGTGATTTTCTTAAGCGAACCAGAAAGTCGATCGGTTAAATTACTGAACATAAAAAACACCTTTTTTAGAGGTCGCTATTATACGTGAAGGACGTGGGCGACCTGCAAGCTTGCCAAGAGACCCTGTGACACACTACTCTTAGCCACTTCGCTCACAACATCAATTGAAAACCGTATGTTAATTGTCTCTGGTGCTTGTGCTGTTATTGCATATATAGCGGCTTGGGCCCTGCTTCTTCACTTTGCACTTCGGCGTGAAAAACTCGAAGCCTCACGCATTCTGGTCATTATTGGCCTCGGAGTTGTGGCACACGGTGTCTCGATTTATTTGTCGATGCATCAGGCGAGCGGCTTCAGCTTTGGCTTCTTCAAGGTCGCCTCATTGATTTTTTGTGCAATCAATCTGATCGTTGTTCTCAGCAGTATGCGCAAGCCCCTGCACAACCTCTTTATTTTACTGCTGCCCTTCGCCATCATCGCGGTACTGTCGGCAGTCATATTTGATACAACGAAAGCCACAATTCAATTAAGTCCCGGGATTTTCCTTCATATACTGCTGTCCATTTTGGCTTATTCCATTTTTACAATTGCCAGTTTTCATGCCTTGTTGTTGGCTTGGCAAAATCGCAAGCTCAAACTAAAACAACCACATAGCGTGATGGGAATTTTGCCTCCACTTCAAACAATGGAGACCTTGTTGTTTGAATTTGTTTGGGTAGGTGAATTATTACTTACCTTGGCTTTGGCAAGCGGTGCAGTGTTTATTGAAAACCTGTTTGCTCAACACCTCTCTCACAAAGTGGTATTTTCCAGTTTGGCCTGGTTAATTTATGCGACCCTTTTGTTTGGCCGTCACCGCTTGGGATGGGGAGGCATGACAGCGATAAAATGGACATTGGGAGGCTTTTTCGCCTTGGCGACAGCCTACTTTGGCAGCAAATTCGTTTTGGAATTAATTCTTGCACCTTAATTCTGACTCAAAACTTGAAGACAGGGATATTCCAGGTCAAGATTACGGCTCAAGGGCTTTACAGGTTTAAAAATAATTGGACAGCTTCTCGACTGAGCTACTTGTAGGACTGCTCGTCTTTCTCATTTTCCTCTCAGCTTTCTTTTCCAGTTCCGAAACCGGAATGTTGTCGCTCAACCGCTATAAGTTACGGCATCTAGTGAACAATCAGCATCGAGGAGCGCAACGCGCCGAAAAATTACTGCAACGCCCAGATCGCCTGCTCAGTGTGATATTGATCGGCAACAATCTGGTGAACATTATCGCCACGATGTTGGCGACAATGATAACGACGCGCTTGTTTGAAGGTTCTTGGGCGCTTACCGCTCTCCCCTTTGTTTTAACTTTGATATTTCTGGTCTTTGCTGAGGTAACACCAAAAACGCTCGCTGCATATTTTCCGGAAAAAATAGCTTTTCCTGCTAGCTTGATATTGAAACCGCTGCTTTTCGCGCTACATCCGGTCGTATCTGCAATCAATCTGATTGCTAATTCATTAGCCAAACTATTTGGTGTTGATGCCTCTAATCAAAGCTTGACCGAACACTTACATCCCGAAGAGCTTCGAACAGTGGTTGACGAAGCTGGCGAGCTTATTCC
>JBNKVX010000068.1:0-19122 GCA_050299435.1 Cellvibrionaceae bacterium
GGAGTGAGCAGTGACTGTTGGAGCCGACCTCCTAGGTTCTACACCTCAGTGTCACGTCCGGGTCGTAAGCCTTTACTCTGTCTTGCAACAAGCGAATATCCGCTTTGGGTCGAAAGCAGCCAACCAAAAATTTAAACCGCCTTCCCCAAACAAAACCGCCCCATTACCAACCCAGCCAAACCCCAACCAATGCCATAATCCACAATTGTCACCAACACATAACTCGTGGAAAAACCAAACCAGTTCCAATAGGCAAAGTGACTGATAAATCCAATACTTATTCCCGCGAGTGCAACAAAGCCGACGCGCTGCCAATAATTAAGCCCGCTTGTTTGTGACAAAAGCAGAAAAATAAGAAAGGTAGAAACAATTTGCCCGAGTATGCCAATGCCCATCATTTTGCCCATGTTCATGTCCATGCCATTGGGCAATACATTCACGAAGGCGGCTGCTTCACCGGCTTTGTGGTCTTCTTCCGAGAAGGGAAGAAAATACACACCGGCTTCGGGAGAATTTTCTTTTAATATTTGGGATACCGCAGCTTCATCACTAAATTGATTCCCCACCGCGCTGTACCAGGGGAGTAGCGTCCAGGAAATTGCGCCCCAGGCGAATAAGACAAGGGCACTTAAGACTACAGCTAATATTTTAGTTTTCATGTTCTATTTCGCTCCTAAATCGTGTTGGCGTATTTTGAGTCGAGCTGAAGGGGAATCTGGAACTTGCTGCGCTTTCTGTCCGAAGTATTTATATTTTTGTCGCTTCGTTATTTAGCTAGCCAAACGAATATAGCAAAAGGCTTTAGTGAGGAAAAGCGCCAATACCGCTGGTTCGCCCGGGGTTACTGAATCGCTGGCGTCGAATTAAGCCTCCCAGGCAATAAACAGTTAAGGGTGATCCACCGGCAAATGGCATCTATACTGCTTATTAACGAGGGGCCGTATATGGGATTAGACAAAAGATATTCAGCAGCTATGAAGGCATTGCATGCCTTTATATTTATGCTCATCTTTTCCTGTATTTTGCTGGCTGTCGTCAATCCTGAAAAAACGCTCCAACTCTACCCTTATCCGGGGGCAGCTGTGCATCTATTCGCAGACTCAGCTGTACCAGGAGGTACGAGCGTGACCACGTGGATGGACCGCGGAAACAGTGTTTACGAGTGCAACATCGGATACGGTGTACAGTATCCTTTCTGTGGATTAGTGATTAAGTATAAGAATCCCGAAGCGGAGAGTTTTGATTGGGTTGATTATTTTGAGTTCAGCGACGCCAAGTCACTCGATTTGGCAAGTTATGATGGAATTTCTATTGCAATGGACTATTCCGGGCCGAGCAATTCCTTAAATTTCTATTTGCGTAACGCCAGGGATTTACCAAAAGACCAAGGCGAATATGATCAAGTGCCCTATATACATGCGGATTTTGCTACCGCAGAGAAAGGTACTTTCATCAGTTTTTCAAACATGCAAGTGGCAAAATGGTGGATAGATCGTTACGACCCCCCACAAAATTTGCGTGTGCCGAATTTTGAACATGTTTTCGAAATGGGCATTGATTTACCCGCGCTCCCTGCTGAAGGTTTGCATAAGTTTAAACTAGAGCGCATTACTGCAACGAAGTCCTATTTCCCGCGAAAGCTGCTATTCCCGGCGATTGCGACGCTGGCTGGCCTTCATCTTCTGATATTTTTTGTTCAAAGGCTGTTGAAATACCACTCCTATCGATACAAAGAAGAAAATCAAACTCTTCGAACAACCATGACAATCGATCCATTAACCCAATGCCTGAACCGTTTTGGCCTTGAAGCTGCGATAAAAAAACTTTTTCCGGTGTCGGGCAACTCGGGCGTGTATGTGATTGTAATGGATCTGGATCACTTCAAAAAAATCAACGACACCCTGGGGCACACCGTTGGCGATGAAGTTTTACGACAAGCTTCTACAGCCCTTTCGCGAGAGTTACGCACGGATGACATTTTTGGCCGCTGGGGCGGCGAAGAATTCGTGATTATTTCAAATATTAAACCTGATTATCTGGAAAGTTTTATTGCACGGATGATGCGTTCGCTGGAAAAAGTTTCGATTGAAGCAACGCCTGACAGCAGCAAGGTTACCATGAGCGTAGGCATTACCTTGGCCCAGCCAGGAGAATCGTTTAACGATGTTTTTGAACGGGCCGATAAAGCCATGTACCAGGTTAAACAGTCAGGCCGCAACAATTGGAAGCTGGTTTAAACACTAGGTGGATTTGGAAGCTGTGTTCCTGGTCGCTACCCTGACAGCCAACACATCACATTGGGCGCCGTGCAAAACTCCACTGGCTGCGGATCCGAACAGGAGTGCCAAACCGTGTCGACCGTGACTGCCAACAACAATTAAATCAGCACTATGTGCTTCCGCCAAACGATGTAGTTCATCCGCAATACTGCCCACACTCACTACTTGCTCTTGGGGATTAATCTGATTTTCTTTCGTCACCTTTGCCAGCCGGGATTTTGCTTGTTCCTCAACGATCTTTTGCGCGTTAGTGAGGTCGATGGGCATTCCACCCCCAAAATCGTAAGCAAAGGGTTCAACGATATGGGCGACACTTATTGCCGCGCCACAATCCTGGGCGATTTTTGCGGCTTGCTGTAAAACGTCGACGGATTCTTCGGAAAGATCCAGCCCAACCAAAATATGTTTGTAGGCACTCATACGATATCCTCCAGTTTCGCAACTCTTCGGGATTTCCCACTTCGCATTTATTATCTGACAATCACTGAATGAAATGTTGTTATAGGTCAAGCTCGTCTCGGAAAAAGTGACAGTATGCGATTCCCAACATGGAATACAAGTTTTTATTCGGCACCGGAGTGGCCAGCTTACCATCTGAGGATGATGTCACTTTCTCTTATACTAACGCCAATAGAACCGCAACTGCAGGTGAGGATTACCAAATGGAAAATGCAACTTGAAAGCCCTGATTAAAATCCCAACCTCTCTGCGCGCTGCTTACGGCGCTCCAGGATTTCCGCCATCAAATTGTAAGCTATATCGTTGTTTGAGTTGGACAGCGCCACAATTTTTTTAGCGGTTTTAGCCAGTTTTGAACCGCCCGTGACAGATTTTAATTTAACTTTCACAGTCTCTTCGGGCAGTCTTTGCAGTCGCAAACAGAGCTCCAAATACAATTCCAGAACACAGGCATAATCGCGCGGATAGTCGTTAGGAAACTTGCTGATGTATGTTTCCAGAATTTGTAAGATTCGCAGGGCATGAAGATCGGAATTTCGAGACACGGTAGCCAGTGATTCAATCAATCGTTTTTGAACAATTAATTCTCCCGCCGATAACTTTAACAACACATCCTGAGCTAGCGTTATGGAAACCCGATCCTGGTCAATAATTTCCGTTAAAGCGTCGGTAGCGAAGGCCTTAGCGTCTTCGTCTCGACCAATTAAACCTAAAAATAACATTACTAAGGCTATTTCACTAATTTCCTGTTCAACCAAAAACAGTGGCTCGAAAAAAGCGGTATTGGGTTCAAACGAAGAGGCTTTTTCATTTAAGCGCGCGATCAAGTGCCTAATTCCTATAACCAAAAATGGATCGAGGTGATTGGGCGCATACCAGGCATACCAAAGTTTCATAATCGGTGTGCCACTCGAAAAATAATACTTCTCGGATTTAGGCAATAGGACGGTGTGTGGAAATTCCTGAAGTTCATTATTTTTTTCTAATTTAATATTGGCTTGAATTTCCATGTCGGGAATCTTATAAACTTCATTATCCCACTGGCGTGATTTTCGGCTAAAAGCACGCCAGTGGTAACCAATAGGTTGGCTGGCTAATGAAAATTTGCTCGACAAGCTTGGGAAGCTGGTATTTTCGCCGTATTCGTCTCTGACTCGTGAAGCCGCCAACCAAAGATTGAGATTTTTTAATGAGCGATCACTGGGTTTGTCGCCAACGCCGCAGGTCCATTTTAGGATTTGTAAAGCGTAGTGATCGCCTGTGATTAAATCCTTATTTTTTCTGGCATCGACGATATCAAGCCGAAATAACGCTTGGATGAAATCGTAGACCGGTAGCTCGATGTTTTTTTCAATATAATATTGCAGACGTTGAATAAGCGCCTGAATGGAAAGAATTCCGCCTTCGTGGGTAGGAAAAGACAGTACGGGAGCTTCCACACCATTGCTGATACGATTATAGATTTCATTGCAGCGAAGACTTATATATTTCCCGTAATCGATATCGTCGTTATCAGGTGAAATTTTGCTTTTCGATCCCAGCCAGTAATTGACGAGATTGTGGACGCCTAAACCGGCACTAATCAGGCCTTTGTGTGAAACCGGGTTGTTTATTCTTTTTATCAGTGGCGCGACGCGAATTTCGAAATCTTCCGGCTTGTTGTGTACATGCCGGCTTATTCCATCCAGTAGGCGTTCCATTTGAGTGGGTGTTTGGGTTATTTCAATAAGGTGAGCCAGCTCTGAGATCAGCTCCTCGACAGTCTCTACGGGATCAATAACCGGATAACTATCGACTTTCGGCACCTGATTGTGAAAATCTTGAGGGGTTAGTGCAGTGATATTTTCGAAGTCAAAATCTTGTAGACCCAGTAAGGCTCGCTGCTTCGCCGTGAGTCCCCTCATCCACTCCCTGTACAGATCTAAATCGAGGCTTTCTCCCTTCTCCTCCGCGGGCTCAGCAAGACTCCCTCCTAGTCCGGCAAGAAGCGATCCCAGTTTTTGCTGTGCTTCGGCACCAAGCGTGGGAACTGAATCAGCGAGCAGTTGTTTTTCATTCTCTCCGATATGCTCCATATTTAGAATTAATAACTCTATGGACTGATTTTGAATATCGATATTTTGATGGGTTACCGCAACACACAACTTTTGACAAACCTGTCGAGCCAGTTGTGGAGACTGACGAGCAATATTTGAGTATATTTGTAGGGTTGATAGAGCCTGCGTTTTGGTGGGATGATTAAAAACGTTATCGGAATATTCCAAAAAGTTAACGGTATTTAGTTGCTGGGTCTTTTCTATTTTTTTAATATTGTTTAATGCAAAAGTCAGTACGTGTGAAACTTGGCTGTTGAGCAAGTCGATGAATTTGTCATGTCGAGTATTAATTTCATCCTGGCTGGGATCGAGTGATTGAAAAAAAGTGATAAAACCTGATAGCGTATTATTTTTCAAACCTAGGGATAAGCCAGCCAAACTCTTGTCTAATAATTTTTGCCGTTCCAGCAAGCCTTCATTTGATAACTTTATTAACGCGGTCGTCCAGCTTTCGTAGTTTTTAGGTGTTTCGTTATTACGACTGTTCTCCATGTAATCTTTGCCGAAGCAATACCCATCTATTTCAAACAGGCGCCAGATTTCATAGTCACATATCCAACTGTTTTCCCTTATTTTTTGACTTAAAGACTTATAGTTGGGATTTTGCCAGGTGATGTCTGGAATCCCATTGATCATTAATCTAATGTATCCGTCGGAAGTGGGGCGGCGAATTAAATTTTTGTGGATCAGTTGTGCTACCAAGTGCCAAGAGATGTTCGAGAATTCCTGATCAGTTTGCCATTCAATCCAGTCCTGTAGCCAATCGGGTTTTCTTGCTTCTATTATTTTAAGCAATCGCACATCAAAATTTTCGTCATGACCCCAGAAGCGAGCGCGTTTGACGGCTGACAAAGGGCAGCATGCAACAAGTGCCAAGGCAATACAGTTTTCGAATTCACTGTAATTTAAGGATTTTTTACTGACTTTACCTCCATGCTCCGTGATTTTAACAGCCAGTTCTTTAGTGGCTTTCTTTTCGCCATCACTCCACTCTTCACGTTCCATGCGGCGGATAAGTTTAAGTACATTTTGAACCGGCGTTGAAAATTTTCTTCGCTCTGATTCAGTTAATGTGGCAACTTTATTTATTAGAGTATCTATTTCCTTTAAATAGATACATTTTTCCAGCTCAAAAACTTCCATAAACTAACCTTATGCCTGATTTTCACGAAAAATTTGTGCGCTAAGGATATGCTTACATGGGCCTCTTTGTCCCTGATAGCGGGAAAACCATGGGCAGGTACAGCTGTTGTTTTCCTCCGTGAGTTCAACCCGGTGATCAACATCGGTACCTGTGACTAAAAATACCTTACTGTTATTTTTATAAGATTGTACTTTTTCGTTTTGAATGAGTTTGTGCGCAGCTTTAAGACGCGGCTGCATATCATCCACCAGCTCGAGGTCAAAGGGCAGTTCGCGATGAAAATAACTTTGACTTTCAATGTCGTAACCTGCGAGTCCTCTTGTTCCCAATACGGCCAATGCCTCGATAATTTCATGTGAGGCTTTGCCGGTTTGTGTGGCAATATCCGCAATGTTGATATGCGATTGCCAGTTTAATTGTGCTTTAACGGAATTAAGCGCGGAGTCGCGACTGGCTGAAGACAGATTTTTCAATTGCTGCCCCTCCCCCGAAAAACCTCGATAGACATCGGGACTTATCATCAGTGAAAACTTGCCGGCATCGGTAATAATTTCCCAGAGAGTGGTGCCGGATTCCTCATCTTCCCACACCCGCAGTTTCTTCGCCGATATCATTAACGGCTCCAGTACTTTGATGCGGTGACTGCCGGCAAAGCCGACGCTGGAGGGCTTGGCGCGCGAACTGGATCGTAAGTTGCGTCCCGACTTTTCGAGATAAAGCCGGCTCTTGGCCGCGTTTGCCCTGGGTAGTGAGCGCACGAATTGCAGCGCGCTGGCGCCTTCCGCTTCTATCTTCAGTTGCATGCTGGGTTGGTAGGCTTGCACCTCACTAAATCCTTTCACCCAGCGCAGTGGGAGTTTTACTTTTTTCTCAATGATCTGATCTTTGTCTGAAGATAGGCTGACACTGTCAGCACCGACCGCAAGTTCCGTCCGGGTTTGGTCGCGCAAGCGCAACAAGGCTTGTTTCATGGGATTGTTAAAATCCACATTGGTTGTGCCGCGCTTCTGATAAGACGCATCGATGGCCGCTTCCGGTAAATCAACTCTGGCGTACACGCCACAACAACCGCTAAAACCTTCGAAGCGCAGCATCGCTTCGCTACTGGTCACTACTGGGTCTAATAATGGTGGCAAGGGTTTGAAAAAATGGGTGCCGACGACATCGCTTAATACAAGTAACATCTGTGCCGTAACCCGCGGCTTGACCAGCAGGCCATTAAAAAAATGAGGCTTTTCCAGGTGCGCACCGCAGGTGGCTAGTTGCAGTTCCGGGCCGCTATTACCGCTATGGACGTTCGAAGCGAATTGATACTGATAAGTAAAATCGATCGCGGTTGCCATGACGGTCCTCCAGCCAAAACCCCCATTGTAATGAGGGTACAATAGTTATACGAACAGTAAAGTCTAATTTTTAAAGTTACCCTTTAATAAATTTGTTGGTGTCTCTTGGGATGTTATAAAAAGATGGATACCAGCAAACCGCACAATTTTAAGGGGTTGCGGGCATTTCAGGAAGTTTTAAGACTTGGAGATGGTACAGAGGCCGGACTCGAACCGGCACGCTTTTAAGGGCGCGGGATTTTGAATCCCGTGTGTCTACCAATTTCACCACTCTGGCACAGAAATGTTGTTATAGCTCAAATGCGGCTCTGAAAAAGAGGATGTCTCCGAAGACCTGGGTCACGCGAGTATGTCCACAATTGATACGATTCATTTGAAAAAACCCATATTTATCAATAGGTTAAGCATCCCTGCTACCCCGCTGCATTTGATTTTGTTTTACCCCCTCCAATCAACACTTTAACGCCTCCTGGATTTTGCCCGGATATGGCGCCTTAAAACTAGCTTTATGTCTATATATATAGACAATAGTAGGGTTATGATGACTGTTTCATGACTTTAACACTAAGCAATCAATGACTGAACCAAGCAAATAGGCTCGTAATTGATGGGTTTACTTGGGGGGAATTAGGGCCTTTATATTTCCTATACCAATCCTAAGACTTTGCAAACCACTCACCAACTTAAATAGGTCTAACCATGACAAAATATTTTCGAAAAAAGAATACTTTAGCGCTAATAGTTGCCTCATTGGCGTACTTCTTTGCAGTTAACGATGTGTACGCCTTAAAACCTTGCCCGATAATACAAAAAGCTGATAGCACACAGCAAAAAGCTTTGCCAATAGACGGCTGTCTGCCAGACGACCCTCCGCCGCCCGTTCAGACACCAGGCACGCCATCGAATATCAGTTACGCCCCTTACACCAATTCCGACTCATTGACTATCAACTGGGGCACCAGTAAGGACTACGGCCAATCGATAAAATACCAGCTATTTCAACGTGTCGGTAATAACAGCTGGAGCAAAGTCTACGATGGTTATTCGAGAAGTTATGAAATGACATCGAAAAACCAAGCAATTTTAACTTACCGAGTGCGCTCATGCTTTGTTAGTGACAGCACCAAGTGCAGCAATTACCGAACTGGCTCAAAAATGGCTTTTAACCCCATGCCGGAAACAAATTTGTATCAGAAATATCCAGTGCTGCACGAAGTCGACGATAAGATTTTTGCACACCAAACCACAGCGAAAAGTTTTAAAACCGTCATTCCCAGGCTTTCCAGTGCAGGCAAATTGTCATCCAGCTCAGCTACTGCGAAAGTATCTGGCCTTGATCTTGATCCCTCAGAAAATCGCTTTTATCTGGGCGACGGTTACGACTTAATTCGCGGAGCATTACGGGAAACTTGCCTTAAAGTCGATGATCCAAATTTTGAGATAGTGCAATCAGCGCCTCTACTACCAGACACATTCGAAGTGAGCTACGTCCATAATAATCAGGAACTAGCGGAGCTGCTCGATGTTTCGGCCTCGGCCACCGCAGGCTTTACCTATGATGACTTTAGCTTAGGATTATCAGGTGAGAAAAGCAGGTACGTTAATTCGCTTTCTGACGATTCACATGTTCGTTTCGTCGTAAAGTGGGTTCAGAGAGCGGAATATTGGAAATTAAATACCCCAACCGATGCAATACTAGCAGAGCTAGTAAGCGATATTTTGCAACCGCTTGATGAGGAGGCCAAGGCCGATTTTCGTGAACGCTGCGGTGATGTTTTTATCAATAGTGCTAACCTTGGTGCCGCCTTGTATATGGTATTTTCGTTTGATGCAAAAAAGTTTGATTTTCAGGAAAAAGAAAATAAGAAAAGCAACCTTGGTATAGCACTGGAAGATATCTTTAACGTTGGGGCTGCCCAAAGCATAAGTACTGAAACAAAGTTGCTTTTGGATGAACTCAATGTCAAGATTTATGCAGATCAAGTCGGCGGACCAGACGGTTTAGCAGCCAGTATTAACAGCGACAATTTCAACGATAAGTACAATGAGTTTATTCAGGGCATCAACTCTGAAAATGTCGCTGCCGTAGACATATCTACCAGTAATTATCAACGTCCTACTGTCTATAACGATTACCCTCACTCTGACATCTTTGCAAATTATTCTGCCCCCTACGCTCACATGAAAAGATGGTTAGACCTAACGGTTCAACATGCCGAGCGCTGCTCACCCTATGCTGATTATGGCAGGCCGGTACCCAGTGTTTGTGGCACATCACAAGCTGAATTAAGTATCGCCCTGGATATGTGCCGCGAAACGCGTCAATGGTTCATGTGTGGCCACCCCTCACAATATTATACCGGTAGCTTTACCCTGGGATCTGAAGGAACCTACCTGTTTGGCTGGTTGTCCGATAACGTTAAAAAACTCAATGCCAACGACGTCACCAAAGATTATTCTCACCACGTTCACAAAGGCAGCAAAAAAGTCAATGATCCTACATGCTTAAAACATAATCAGTGCTTCGCTAATACCTTTCGGGGTAGCGGTGCTGGTATTAATAAGGGCTTTGAAATAAGGGTACATTATTACGACAACCCTAAAGGCACCAGTCCAAAATACAATTTAAGCAACAGTAATAACTGCGTGAAAACCACTGCAGATTTGATAACAGGTGGTTTTTTGGGTGACACAACGGCGGATTTGAATTACACAGTTTACTTTGAGGGGATTTGCCCAGATGTTGAAGATTTTGTTTTAATTCCTTAATTAGAAGCCACCCATCACCATTAAACCGGGCTCGAATGCCCGGTTTTTTATTAGCTAATTTTTGCCCTCAGATTTACGACTACACAACCTAAGACCAACAACACAAACAATCCAGTTGTATCCGAAACCTTTTAATTACACATCATTTTGCGGGTTTTGAAATTTACCAACAAATTGCTTGGATTTGTCGGTATCTCTTGGGATGTTATAAAAAGGTGGATACCAGCAAACCATAAATTTTATGGGGTTGCGGGCATTTCAGGAAGTTTTAAGACTTTGAGATGGTACCAGAGGCCGGACTCGAACCGGCACGCTTTTAAGGGCGCGGGATTTTGAATCCCGTGTGTCTACCAATTTCACCACTCTGGCACAGATTTGGAGAGCGGCGAATTATATCAGCGCTTTTTCCCTGGTCAACCACATAACACGGCTTTAGCTCGCTTTCTCAGCGAGCAAGGCTTCCATTTGGTCCATAATGAGATTCATGCGTTTGATGATGGCTCTATAAGGCTCCGGGCTCGCCAGGTCAACGCCTGCCGCTGTGAGCAAGTTGTACGGGTAATCCGAGCCTCCCGCGCGCAGTAAATTAATGTAGTTTTCGACTCCGGCTTCCCCTTCTTCCAAAATCCGTTCGAACAAGGCGGTGCCAGCCGTTACCGATGTCGCATATTGGTAGACGTACATGTTGTAGTAGAAATGGGGAATAAACATCCATTCATTTTCATAGAGCTCATCGATAACCACGACGCTTTCATCATGACCATGATAGCGACGCAATAACTCGCCATACATTTTGGTAATTTTATCGCCAGTCAAAGCCTCGCCATTTTCAACTGCCTCGTACAATGACAATTCAAATTCAGCAAACATAGTTTGCCTAAATAAAGTGCCCCGCATTCTTTCAAGCGCAAAACCGAGGTAGTAAATTTTTTCGTCAATACTTGTGGCATTTTTTACCATGTATTGCTGCAAAATTAACTCAAGCGATGTGGAAGGGATTTCTGCAATAAAGGTTGAATAATTGTATGTTTCAAAACTTTGCGCTTCCATGGCATACAAGGTGTGGATTGCGTGACCCCATTCGTGGGCCAAAGTGGATAAAGATTCGTAATCATCCGTGTGATTTAACAAAATATAAGGATGCACATCGTAGGCATTGCCGGACATGTACGCGCCACTACGTTTCCCTTTTTGCGGAAAAACATGTACCCAACGTTCACTCATTCCTTTTGATTGTTTTTGTACCCAATCTTCTCCCAATATTGCCATTGCGTTTAAAGTGATCTGATTTGAAGTTTCATAGTCAAACTTCTTATCCAGGGAAACCAGAGGCGGATAAATGTCGTAGTAATACATTTGATCCAAGCCAAGAATTTTCTCTCGCAATTTAAAATACCGGTGTAAGGTCGGCAAGCCGGCATTCACTTCTTTAACCAAAGTGCGGTATACCGCTTCGGGTAAATTGTCTGCGTCTAATTCACGTTGAAGCACGCTGTCATAGTTGCGTGCTTTTGCGAGTGCAACTTGATTTTGAATATGGGCATTTAAAACACTTCCCACACTGCTGCGATATTCTTTCCACTTACTCCAATAGGCATCAAAAACTTTTTTACGTTCGGCTCTGTTGTCACTGGCTCGCCACTGTGAATATCCGGCTGAATCAATACGATGATTTTTTCCGTCGGACAACTTCAACTCAGGCCAGGGAATATCAGAATTGGCAATCAGTGAATAGATGTTGCTCGGTGCAGCCGCGGGTTGGGCGAAATAAGACAACAAGGCTTCACCTGCGTCATCCAGGGTATGCGGTGCGGTTCTCAGAACATCGTCCAGGCCAAACCTAAAAGGAGCTAATCGCGGTTCTTTCTTAACAAAGCGGCTTATTTTCTTCTCACCAATGCTCAGGATTTCAGGGTTGACCCAGGAAACCGCTTCGCCAAACTTGGCATAGGCAATATTGGCTAGCTGATCCAACTCCTGATTTTCGGCAATTTGCAAATTTTCATCAGATAGCATGCTCGCATAACTATAAATGCGGTAAAGGGATCTTTGCGCATCAGAGATTTCGCGCATTGCATCGTAAAAGTGACGATGGCTTTTGCCTAAACTGCCTTTTAAGGCTTGGATTTCTGATAATTTTGCGAGCAGGTCTTCTCTCGCCTTGTGCCAATCTTTAACGGTGGGGTAAAGCTCCGTCAGGTCCCAGGTGTATTTTTCGTTTACAGGCTTTACATTTTCCTTGGCGTCGCTCGCAGCAAACACACCAAAACTGAGTATAAGAAGTGAAAGCCCAAACAGGCACTTTTGCCGGGCGCTTAATTTCCCAAAAATCTGCATAACCCCTCCCGATTCGAAGAAGATGGTGAATAACCTGGATAAAAAAAGAGATAGTAACTGAATGTGGGTAAGCATATTGGAAGTGCGGGCCATTGTCATTGTCCTATTCGCAATAACTTATTGTTATGATAGATCGCTATGTTTACTTTTCCTCATTTTAAAATTCACTGCCCTGCTTTAGTGATAACTACTGCTCTCTTTCTTTGCCTCAGCGCATGTGGACATAAATTAGACAGCAATGTGCAAACCGGAAATCGCCAGGGTATTCTTCATGTTGCAAATGGTGACGATCCGCGTAGCCTGGACCCGCAACTGGCAACGGGAATATCTGAAAGCAATATATTAAATGCCTTGTTTGAGGGCCTCGTTTCTGTTCATCCCGACACTCAAGCGCTGGTGCCGGCGCTTGCTGAATCGTGGTCGGTCTCTGACGACAAACTTCATTATCATTTTCAACTTCGCAAAGATGCGCGCTGGTCTAATGGCGACCCTTTGCTTGCGAGTGACTTTGTGTATTCATGGAAGCGCATTTTGTCTCCAGATACAGCGGCCGAATTTGCGAACATTCTTTTTTGTATCAAAAATGCCAAAGCTTTTAACACTGGGGAACTGCAAGACTTCGAAGCCGTCGGTGTAAAAGCACTCTCTGAACATGAGTTGCAGATAACACTTGAAGCACCGACGCCATTTTTCCTACAACTTCTCGATCATTTCTCTTTTTATCCGGTGCATCCTGCCACGATTGAAAAATTTTCAAACGGTAATCCACAACTTTCCAAATGGACCTTGCCTGAAAACAGTGTAAGCAATGGCGTGTTTAAGCTTAAAGCCTGGCGAGTGGATCAAAAAATCGAAGTAGAAAAAAACCCCTATTACTGGGACCGGGAAAATGTGCATTTGAATGGTATTGTGTTTTACAGCATTGCAGACAAACTGGTGGAAGAGCACGCCTTTCGCACAGAGCAAGTTCATCTCACCTATACGCCAACTTTAGCAATTGAAAAAATAGCGACGTATCAAAATACACATCCGGAATTTTTTCAGAACACGCCGGTCTATGCATCGCAATTCTTTAGAATCAACACATCGCGCGCACCATTGGATGATGCGCGAGTGCGTCGCGCCTTGGCTCTGGCAATCGATAGACAGGCCCTGGTGGAAAAAGTGTTAAAAGGCGGGCAAACTTCAGCTTACTCCCTTATTCCCCCTCTCGCTCAGGGCTATTCACCGAACAAGCTGTTTGAATTCAACCCGGAGAAGGCGCGAGCCTTATTGAGTGAGGCGGGTTATTTAAGGGGAAAAGATTTTCCAGAACTTGAAATTCTTACCCTGAATACCCGCGCCAGTCAAAATCTCGCCATTGCCATCCAGGATATGTGGAGGCGGTATTTAGATATCGACATCAAAGTGCATCCCCAGGAATTTAAATCTTTACTTTCATCGCGCGCTGCAAAAAACTTTGATATTTTATCCAGCACTTGGTTTGCTGATTATCTTGACCCAAGTAATTTTTTTGATTTGTTTACTGCCACTTCAGGCAACAATCACACTAGCTGGCACAACCCACTCTACGATGAGCAATTAGTCCTGGCTGCCAAAGCGAATTCTTCTCAAGAAAGGTTTCTTCATTTTGAAAATGCCAATCAAATACTTGCAGAAGAGATGCCCATCATTCCACTTTACTATCCAAGTAACATTAATCTTGTGCAAACCAGTGTGAAAAACTGGCATCAGAATCCAATTGCTCGGGTGCACTACAAATACGTTCAGCTAAGCGAATAAATTTATTGGATTTTTGCCATAGTGCTACGGGCAATTTCGGTAATTGCGGCCCAGTCTTGTGCGGCCACTTTATCTTTGGGCACTAACCAGGTTCCACCCACGCAGGCGACATTTGGCAAATCGAGGAAGTCAGTAAAAGAATCGATAGTGAGGCCACCTGTGGGGCAAAAACTGATTTGAGGCAAAGGCCCGGCAAAAGATTTTAGGAGTGGAATACCGCCTACTGCGACCGCCGGGAATAATTTAAAGCAACTCAAACCCAATTCCATTCCCATCATGGCTTCTGATGGTGTGGCAATACCAGGCAATAACTCTACGCCTTCGTCTTGTGCGCAACGAATTAAATCAGGTGTACAACCTGGAGAAACAGCAAAGTCGACACCAATTGCTGCAACATCTTTTAGGTTCTGTTGATTGATTACCGTTCCCACACCTACCAGGACACCTTCACATTCCGCTTTAATTGCGCGAATACCATCGAGCGCGGCTTTTGTGCGCAAGGTAATTTCAACGGCCTTTATACCACCCGCTTTTAAAGCATTGGTAATCGGTACAGCCTCTTCGACACGATCAATCACAATAACGGGCATAACACCGATGGGCTCTAAAAATTCTTTTTGAATTGTCACTTTAGCTTTCTCGTAAATATTTTTAGGAATGATGATTAAAATTAAAAATGCTTGCACCTTGCATTGAGGTGCTCATGAGTGGCCGCAGGTTAGTGAATAAATTTCTGCCAAGGTTTTGCGATTCTTCCGCAGGCGCTTTGGCGCTTCTCGCTGACATTTCTTCAACGGATATCAAAACTTCCAGACAGCCTTTTTCACTGTCTAAACGAATCACGTCTCCGGTTTTAACTTTGGCAATATTTCCACCCATGGTAGCTTCAGGAGAAACATGAATTGCAGCGGGCACTTTACCTGACGCTCCTGACATTCGCCCGTCTGTGACAAGCGCGACTTTAAAACCCCGGTCTTGTAATAAACCTAAGGGCGGCGTCATTTTGTGTAACTCGGGCATACCGTTTGCGCCCGGGCCCTGAAAGCGCACAACAGCAATAAAATCTTTATCCAATTCACCGCGCTCAAATGCTTCCATCAATTCGTACTGCGATTCAAAAACAATTGCAGGCGCTTCAACTATGCGGTTTTCTTCAGCAACCGCGGAAACTTTTATCACACCTTCTCCTAGATTGCCCTTTAGCACACGTAAGCCACCTTCCTTGTCAAAAGGTTCGCTAGCGGGACGCAGCACAGTGGGATTGCGCGTTTCGGTAATGGGCCATTCCCAAATTGCTTCGCCAGCTTCATTCAAAGCGGGTGCCAGTTCATAGGCATCAAGACCTTCGCCCATAATCGTCACGACGTCTTCATTTAATAGGCCGGCCGATCGTAACTCTCTCACTAAAAATGCCATACCACCTGCCGCTTGAAAATGATTTACATCGGCTTCACCGTTTGGATAAACGCGCGCTAACAAGGGAGTCACACGTGACATTTCGTCCATGTCTTCCCAAGTGATTGTGATACCTGCCGCTTTCGCTATCGCAACAATGTGCAGCGTGTGGTTTGTTGAACCGCCCGTTGCCAATAAACCCACTATGGAATTAATTAAGGATTTTTCTGTGACCACTTCGTAAAGCGGTCGATAGTGCCCTGCTGCCTGAGTGTTTTGTATTAGCTTATAAACAGCGGCTCGTGTTAAGGCATCACGTATATCAGTACCGGGTGCTATGAAAGACGAACCGGGTAACTGAATACCCAACATTTCAACCATCATTTGGTTGGTATTTGCCGTGCCGTAAAAAGTACAGGTACCTGTGCTGTGATACGAGGCCGCTTCAACGTCCTGCATTTTTTCCCTGTCGACTTCTCCGACTGCATATTGTTGGCGCACCTTGGCTTTTTCTTTATTAGGAATGCCGGATGACATTGGCCCAGCCGGTACAAACACCGCAGGCAAGTGACCAAATTGCAAAGCACCGAGAAGCATTCCGGGCACAATTTTGTCGCACACACCTAAAAATAAATTGCCATCAAACATATTGTGAGTCAGGCCGACTGCTGTTGCCATTGCAACAATCTCGCGACTGAACAAACTTAATTCCATGCCCGCTTGACCTTGTGTTACACCGTCACACATTGCAGGCACTCCACCTGCAACCTGCGCGGTTGAACCTACTGAACGCGCAGCTTTTTTAATTAATTTAGGATAGGTTTCGAGGGGCTGGTGCGCGGAAAGCATGTCGTTAAACGAATTGATAATGCCAAGATTCGCGCTCTGCATTAAGCGAATGGTTTGTTTATCTTTCTGACCGCAGGCAGCATAGGCGTGCGCCAGATTTCCACAGGACAAACGCTTTTTAGGTGGATTGTTTTCCATTGTTTGCTTCATCATGTCGATGTAAGCCGCGCGCGATTTTTCACTGCGCTTAACAATCCGTTCCGTTACCGCTTCAATTGTATTGTTCATACTGCGTTACCCGTTGGTTTTGTACCTGCTTTTTTATTCTCTGTCT
This sequence comes from Cellvibrionaceae bacterium, assembly GCA_050299435.1. GTDB lineage: Bacteria > Pseudomonadota > Gammaproteobacteria > Pseudomonadales > Cellvibrionaceae > 1162T-S-0a-05. The sequence goes on from JBNKVX010000068.1 coordinate 16,728, forward strand.
TGGGTTTCGTGCCAATCACGGCCGTCTCTCTCCAAAAGATCTTTTGCTGATTGGGGTCCAGCCGTTCCCGCAGCGTAAGGCTCCACTTTCATTCCTGTTGCCTTCCAGCCTGCAAAAATTTGATCCACCCATTTCCAGGCTGCTTCAACTTCAGCCGCGCTGACAAATAAGGTTTGATCGTCGCGAATAACATCCAATAACAATCGAGTATAGGCGTCATGCTTCGGTTTGGGATTGTGATCAGCAAACCACATGTTCAAGCACCCTGCTTCGAGCGGAATGCCTTTATCTAAACCGCTCACTTTATTCATTACCCGCAGGCGCATTCCTTCATCAGGTTGCAAGCGAATGATTAAACGATTGGCTTTGTGGTCCCGATGGTTTTGATCGAATATGGTGTGGTTACTTTTCTTAAACTGAATAACAATTTCTGAATGTCGTGTATTCAGGCGCTTTCCAGTTCTTAAATAAATGGGCACGCCGGACCAACGATAATTTTGTATTTCCGCCTTTACCGCAACATAGGTTTCTGTTTGACTGTTTTCGTCAATTTCATATTTTTCTGATTCTTCTTCCAGGTAGCCTGGCACTTCTTCACCGGCAACAACACCTCTGGAATATTGGCCTCGCACCGTAAGCTCTTCCACTTCATCTTCGGGAATTAAGCGCAAACAGTTCAACACTTTTAATTTTTCCTGACGCACGGAATCCGCTTCGAGTTTCGCAGGCGGCTCCATTGCCATCAAACACAAAACCTGAATTAAGTGGTTTTGCAACATATCGCGCGTTGCACCTGTTTGATCATAAAAGGCCCAACGATTTCCCACACCCACGGTTTCGGTAACCGCAATTTGAATATGATCGATATATTTTGAGTTCCACAAGGGTTCAAAAATATCATTAGCAAATCTTAAAGCTAAGAGGTTCTGAACTGTTTCTTTCCCTAAATAGTGATCGATTCTAAACAGTTGGCGCTCGCTGAAGGTACTTGCAAGCTCATCATTGATTGCCAAAAATGTTTCGCGACTTTCACCTAAAGGTTTTTCTACGATAAGTCTGGTTGACTCCTTGACCATGTCGCACTCTTCAAGTGACTTACAGGCTTTACCAAAAATCATGGGAGGAATTGCGAGGTAAACAATGAGTTGATTTTCAGGATTGTAAAACTCTGGTTTTGCTTTTCCCAGGGCTTCTGCACTGGAAGCGTCACCTTGCACGAAACTTATTTTGGAAGAAAACGCTTCCCACATTTTTTCGGAGTAAAATTCTGCATCGATTGCTTTTTTCAACCAGGTTTTGATTTTTTCATGGAAAACTTCTTGCGTTTGCCCGGTACGCGCCATACCGATAATGCGAATATTTTTCGGCATGCATTCGTTCAATTCGAGGTAATACAAAGAGGGATAGAGCTTGCGTAAGGCCAGGTCGCCGTCGCCACCAACAATGAGTAGATCAGTATTCATATGCACTTGCTTCATTTTTTTAGAATTCGCGCAACTAACTGTTCAATATCCGTACCAGCTTTGTTACAGGTAATGAGTATTCATCCTTGAAGGCCGCGCATTTTACCAGCTAGACCGGCAATTTGGGCGAAAGCTGTAAAGGTTTGTTTGTTTTTTCCCATAAACTGTAAGTGATACTTACAGTTATTTCGCGTGCCCGAGCGCAAATTTATGTTTATGGAAGCGCATTACTGTGGCGGAAACGCTTATAATTAGCAGCCTGTGCGAGCGTTCCACAGCCCCTGCCTGCCTGGTTCCAGGTTGCAATTTCAGGGTTGATTACGGATAATGCCGCCCGCAAATTTTGGACTTTTCTGGACTTTCCCTATGACGATAAATATTGGTATCAACGGTTTCGGACGTATTGGACGTTTCGTTTTCCGTGCTGCATGTGAGCGCGACGATGTTCAAGTTGTGGGCATCAATGACCTGATCGATGTCGACTACATGGCTTACATGTTGAAATACGATTCAACCCATGGACGTTTCTCTGGCACTGTTGAAGTTTCAGACGGTCAGTTGGTTGTAAATGGCAAAGCCATTCGCATTACTGCAGAGCGCGACCCCGCAAATTTGAAATGGGATGAAATTGGCGCTGACTACGTAGTTGAATCAACCGGATTATTCCTGACAGACGAGACCGCCCGCAAACACATCCAGGCCGGGGCGAAAAAAGTCGTTATGTCTGCGCCTTCAAAGGATGACACCCCCATGTTTGTTATGGGTGTTAACAATGATTCTTATGCTGGTCAGGATATTGTGTCCAACGCATCCTGTACCACCAACTGTTTAGCGCCTCTAGCCAAAGTAGTGCACGATAAATTTGGCATTATTGAAGGCCTAATGACCACCGTACACGCAACAACTGCGACACAAAAGACTGTTGATGGTCC
>JBNKVX010000069.1:0-18510 GCA_050299435.1 Cellvibrionaceae bacterium
CATGCTCATGTTGCGCAGGGTCGATCCACCGAATTCGATTGCATAGCCGGTCCCGCCAGCAGTGCCTATCTTTCCAATTACCGCCAGAACGACATCTTTCGGTGTTACGCCAGGGCCCAGATCACCGTCTACTTTCACCAACATGTTTTTCATTTTCTTGCTGATCAAGCACTGTGTCGCCAATACATGCTCTACTTCACTGGTTCCGATTCCCATCGCCAGAGCACCCAGCGCCCCATTTGTTGATGTATGCGAATCACCACACACGATGGTCATACCCGGCAAGCACGCGCCAGTTTCCGGCCCAACCACATGCACAATGCCCTGTTGAGGATCATTAATTTTGAATTCCTTAATGCCCAGTTCATCACAGTTATCATCCAGGGTTTTCACCTGAATTTTGGAAACCGGATCTTCAATACCTTCCACGCCAGAAAGCCGCTCTCTGGTCGTTGTCGGTACATTGTGATCGGGTGTCGCCACAACAGTTTCAGCACGCCAGGGTTTGCGACCCGCTAAGCGCAAACCTTCGAAGGCTTGAGGTGATGTCACTTCATGCACGATGTGACGGTCTATGTAGAGAAGCGCTGAACCGTCTTCGCGTTGTTTCGCAACGTGCGTCTCCCAGATTTTGTCGTAAAGGGTTTTTCCAGCCACTTGTTTGTCTCCGTGGTTAAATCAGGATTGCCTTGGTCACAACAGTTAGTAGTGACAAAGCATCCGAAATTCGTCGTATTTCAGTAGTATTTCAGTTCTATTCGAAAAGTATCGGCATTTTAGGGAGTCGCCTCGAATAACTCAAATTCATTATTTTCATTGATTGCATAACTTTATGGAATACAATATGCTTCGCGTTTATGGACACAGATTCCCTAAAGGCCTTCATCGCAGTCGCTGAACTCGGCTCATTTTCGCTTGCTGCACAGCAATTACATCTAACCCAACCTGCCGTTAGTAAACGAATTTCCGGTTTAGAAATGCGGCTCAATCACCCGCTTTTTGATCGCCTCGGGCGAGAAATTACCTTGACCGAAGCGGGCGAAGCTTTAATACCGCGTGCGCGCGCAATTTTGCATGATATTAGAGAAACAGAACGCAGCATCATGGAACTGTCCGGTGAAATTGTTGGCAGCTTGAAAGTCGCGACCAGTCATCATATTGGGCTGCATCACTTACCGCCGATCTTGCGGGAATTCGCTTCGACACACCCGGAAGTCAATCTTCAATTTGAATTTTTAGACTCAGAACAAGCGCATGAAAAAGTACTTCGTGGTGATGTTGATTTTGCAGTCGTAACCCTAGCCCCCGAACTTGAAACACCTTTAGTGGGGGAAGTTATATGGTTTGATAGTTTGGCTTTCATTGCAGCAAAGTCTCATCCTTTAGCCCAACAACATGCTGTCAGCCTTGAACAATTAAGTCTGGAGCCAGCAATTTTGCCGGATCTCAACACATTTACCGGGCGTTTAATTCAGCAAGCTTTTAATCAGAAAAATTTGAATTTGAATTTGAATATGGCAACCAACTATTTAGAAACAATCAAAATGATGGTCACAGTTGGATTAGGTTGGAGTGTCTTACCCCGAAGCATGATGGATGAATCTTTGGTTGAGTTACCCGTAAAGCACACAAAATTGATCCGAAACCTTGGCGTCGTCAAACACCAAAAACGCACGATGGGAAAGGCCGCTAATGCCTTTTATGACTTATTACGTGACAAACAGCGCATAAATCAAGCTCATTCACAGTATGTAGTCAATTAATTTGCTATAACAAGAGTCACCCCCTTAAAAAATTAACAATAGGTTTCGCTATGAAAAAGCTATTCTTGCTCACACCCTTGTTGATAATGAGCGCATTCGTGCAAGCTGATGTTCTTGGCTTACAGGCTGGAGCAGGTGTTTGGAAGCCGGATATTGACGGTAATTTTGGGGTGACCGATAACATAAGCACTAGCGAATTAGGACTTGAAGGAGAAGATGCGAACTATTTTTACATCGCACTAGAGCATCCCGTACCTATCCTGCCTAATATCCGTATCACTAAAACTGACCTGGAAGCCCGCGGCTTTGCCACACTGCAATCAGACTTTACCTTTGATGATGAAGTGTTTGTGGCTAGCACTGACACCACTTCGGTATTAGATCTCAGCCACACAGATTACACCTTGTACTACGAACTATTAGACAATGTCGCGAGTGCCGATATCGGTGCAACCTTCCGCAATTTTGACGGCAGTGGTTCAGTGAGCGGCGGCGGCATCACTGAAATAGAAGAATTCGCGGCGACAGCACCGATGATTTATGGTCGTGTGCAAGTTGATTTACCGCTCAGTGGTTTTTATTTGGGTGGCACAGTGAACTACATAGGTATGGATGGCGATAAGCTACAAGATGTCGAAGCACGCCTGGGATATATGTATTCAGCAGTGGCTGCCAAATTAGGAGTGGAATTGGGTTATCGCAAAACGACTTTACAAGTCGATGACGACGAGGATTTGGAAGTCGACTTAAATTTTGACGGCACTTATGCAGCCATTGTGTTTCAATTTTAATTTTATACTGAATCTAGTAATCTGATTTAGCCAGGCGTAGCGGAAGTATTTCCAGTAAATACTTCCTTTGCTTTTTCCAAACTGTCTTTTGCCTCTCCGCCTCGTTTATCCAATTCCCAGTAATAACCCGCTCTAAATAGTCGCGCAGCACGCAAGTATTTTAAGTGTGGTACGGCTGCCTTACCTGGACCTGACGCGCTGCTCACCTCGATTAAAAACTCGGCCGAACTCGCCGCGCGCTTCCAGGTTCTCGCTGCATTGTCATTCTGCCCGGACTCGCCGTAAGCATGTGCAGCTTGTTCGAATACCTTGCCGCTGGTGCGCAGGATGTTTAGCGCTTCATTTTCTATCCCTTCGCGCTCAGCCCCTTGAAGATTTCCACTATGTTTCCAAAGTGCTCTACCCAATTTATCCAGTTCTTCAGCCATATCACGTGAATCGTTAGCGAAGTCATTCCATGCACCACGCGCTTCGTCTTGCTCATCCAGCGCGAGCCAACTTTCTGTTATTTGACGCTGGATTGTAAATAGGCTCTCTGAATTCGTGATTAATATTTTGGTTCTCTGGGCAACCTGAGCAGCACTAAATTCACTCAATTTATCCGTGAGCGTTTGTGAATCTTTGTAGGTTGTCCAATACAAGGCAGCAACATTTTTATACAGTGGAGAAAGCGCCTCGGCTGGCAAGGTATCAACAGAATTTAAATGCAGATCCAAAGGCAAGCGGTTAGCTTTGGGACCATGTACGGAGCAATACAAACCTTGTCCGCCATGCTTATTTTCACATTTTCTCTTGACGACAAGCTCCTGCTGCTTACATAAATTTTTCCACTCGTCTTTCATTAGCGCAGCGCAATCGCAGGTGATAGCTTTACAAGCAGAATCTTGTGTGTCTGCATGCACGCTCCCGACAAATGCAAACAATGCGATTAGAATTCCCGCACCCAGCTTAAGCAAACCTTTAATATAGAGAACCTTGGTATAAAAGACTTTGGTAGAAAGACCCATGATAAAACTCCGTTTATTGCCACATTTACTAGCATAGACAGAATTTTATCGGCATGTGAATTATCAAATTAAAAATCTATTCCGGTGCCAAATTAACATTAAGGCCGCAAAGGAAACAATGATGAAAGCAACGACAAATGTGGACTGCGGATTCCATTCGAAGAACAGCCCCCCGACAACACTCCCCAGGGCATTGGCGGCACCAAAACCCACAGCATTATAGAAGGCTTGGCCCTGCCCTTGATTCTGCTCACCGAATTTTTGCCTTACAAATTCAATGGCGACAACGTGAGTCATACCAAAAGTGAAGGCATGAATACATTGCGCGAATACCATAATAGGCAAATTATTTGCCAGGAAACACGTGAGCATCCATCTAAGCATGGTGAAAGCGATTGTCACAACGATCAATTTAAAAAGCGTAAATTGACGAATCAGCTTGGGGACAAAAATGAACAGCAATACTTCTGCACTCGCGCCCACAGCCCAAAACAAGCCAATTGCAGTTCGAGAATAACCGTGCTGTTCCATATACAAACTAAAAAAAGCGTGATAAATCCCGAGAGAAAACTGAATAAGAAAAAGCACTACCAAAAAAAGATAAATTGGCTTTTCTTTTATTAGGACCAGAAAAGTCCCGAGCGCTTTTTTATTGGAGGTATTTTTAAGCTTTGGCAGCGTTAATGTGCTTAAAAATATTAAACCCAGGAAACTCAGAATAATTACTGGAAGATACGAGACTGAAATACTATCAAATGCCTTACCGAGCCCTATTACAACAACAATGAATCCAACTGTTCCCCACAAACGCACATGACTGTAGCGTTCTGGTTTGTCACCCAAATAACCAAGTGTGACCACTTCAAACTGCGCGTGAATGGCATTCCAAAAAAAACTGTAAGCGGCTATAAGCAGAATAAAAATTAAAGTGTTCTCGTTGCCCAGCATCCCCGCGAAACATAAGAAAGAACCGGCTGCACCCAGTCTTGCCACGAGTAAACGTCGACCACTGGTATCGGCCAGCCATCCCCATATGTTGGGCGCAATAACTTTGGTGAACATGGGAATCGCAACAATAATCCCGATTGCTGCTGGATCGAATTTCAAGTAATCAAGATAAAGACTCCAGTACGGAGTGAGCGCTCCAACAACACAAAAATAAGCAAAATAGACAAATGAAATACGATAGTAAGGTGTGGAAGACATTCAGGTTATGGTGTTTACCTACTTGTTCACTTCTGAAGGAACGACAGGCGTTGAAACAACAACAGAGCCATTTTGTGCGCGGTGTCTTAGTGCGTGGTCGATTAGCACCAGCGCCATCATCGCTTCGGCTATTGGTGTAGCACGAATACCTACGCAAGGATCATGTCGCCCTTTCGTCACCACTTCTATAGGATTACCTGCGGTGTCAATACTGCAACCGGGCAGACGTATACTGGAAGTCGGTTTTAAAGCTAAATGTGCGACTAAATCCTGGCCCGAACTGATACCGCCAAGCACTCCGCCAGCGTGATTACTTAAAAATCCTTCTGGCGTGATTTCATCGCGATGTTCAGTGCCTTTCTGTTCGACCGCTAAAAAGCCAGCACCAACTTCAACACCTTTAACGGCGTTAATGCCCATCAATGCATGGGCTAAATCTGCATCCAGGCGATCAAAAATAGGCTCTCCCAAACCTGGAAACATATTTTTGGCGATAACTGTTATTTTGGCACCAACGGAATTTCCTTCCTTATTCAATGCTTGCATATAGCTTTCCATTTCAGGAACTTTGCTTTCATCCGGACAAAAGAAGGGATTATTTTCGACTTGGCTTAAATCCACTTTTTCAATTTTAATCGGCCCTAACTGTGACAAATAGCCTTGCACTTCGATACCCCAAATTTCTTTAAGTACCTTTTTAGCTATTGCTCCTGCAGCGACACGCATCGCGGTTTCTCTCGCCGAAGATCTACCCCCACCTCGGTAATCTCGCGCACCGTATTTATGGGTATAGGTATAGTCCGCGTGTGCTGGCCGAAAAGTATTTTTAATCTCTGAATAATCTTTTGATCTTTGGTCAGTATTTTCAATTAAAAGGCCGATGGGTGTTCCCGTCGTTTTCCCTTCAAACACGCCAGATAGAATTTTGACCTGGTCTGCTTCTTTGCGTTGGGTGGTATAACGCGATTGCCCGGGTTTTCTACGATCCAGGTCACGCTGCAAATCTGCTTCACAAATTTCTATACCAGGAGGACAACCATCGACAATACAACCCAGTGCTGGGCCATGACTTTCACCAAAGCTGGTGACTGTAAAAAGTTTTCCAAAAGTGTTTCCAGACATATCCTGACTCTATCTAAATTTTTTCTTAACGCCTTTTTTAATCTTTCTTAATTCGTTAAATTATTGGTTTGCTACAAATTAACAAAAGCCTTTTCGTGCTTAATGAGTTCTTCTCGACTAATCACGAACACACCTTGTCCACCGAATTCAAATTCAGGCCAATAAAACGGAACTCTGGGAAGCTTGTCTTGCAAGGTTTCCGCTGTATTACCCAATTCAACAATTAGTGAACCTTTCTCATTCAAGAACTCCGCCGCATTCTGCAAAATATGGCGAGTAAACTCCAAACCATCTTGACCAGAGGTTAACCCAATTTCAGGTTCGGCGCGATATTCTTGAGGCATTTCTCTAAAATCTCGCTCATCAACATAAGGTGGGTTAGACACAATCAGATCAAATTTACCCTGAATGGCTTTGAAACCGTCTGATTTTACAAGTGTGATGGGCATATCTTTAGCTAATTGGTTTCTATTCTCTTCCGCCAAGGCCAAAGCTTGCTCGGAAATATCTGAAAGATAAACTTCAGCACCAGGAAAATAACTGGCACAGGCCAAACCAATACAACCACTTCCACAACACAAATCCAAAATGGATTTAGGTTCACAAAGTAGCCAGGGGTGAAATTGATTTTGAATCAACTCTGCCAGTGGCGATCGCGGCACCAATGCACGTTCGTCAATACTGAACTTGATCCCGGCGAACCAGGTCTCCCCGGTAATATAAGCCGCCGGAATACGCTCATTCACTCTCTTTGCGAAAGCAGATGCTATTTTTTCCGTTTGCATCCTATTCGGTTGAAGATTCCGGTTCGCCTCAATCTCATGCCATTCAATTCCGAGCGCCCAGGCAACTAAAACTGCTGCCTCATCAATAGCGTTATCGGTTCCATGGCCGTAGAATAAGGCCTGTGAATCGAAATAGTCTGCGCCTGCGCGGATCCAATCTTCTACACTTTTCGCATTCACAAACATAGTTTTTGGCAGGAAGTAAAAAGGTCGCTATTCTAACGCCTTTTCACAGCACCACCTAACCTTTGAAGCTAATCGGAGTGACTCTCTTGAAAGAACTGTTTAAACAAATGATTGAAGCGATGGGAGAGGATTTGACTCGGCCCGGTCTCGTCGACACGCCTGAACGCGCGGCCAAAGCCTATGATTTTTTAACAAGTGGCTATCGTATGTCTACAGAAGAAGTCGTCAACGACGCCATATTCCCTTCTGATTCTAACGACATGGTGGTAGTAAAGGATATTGAACTTTTTTCTCTTTGCGAACATCACATGCTGCCCTTTATCGGCAAAGCGCACGTGGGCTACATCCCCAACGGCAAAGTGATCGGCCTTTCAAAAGTCGCTCGGATTGTCGATAAATATGCACGCCGTTTGCAAATCCAGGAACAACTCACCAATGAGATTGCTTTAACGATTCAGGAAGTCACTGGCGCAAAAGGCGTAGGTGTCATTATCGAAGCCAAACACCTTTGTATGATGATGCGCGGTGTAGAAAAACAAAATTCATCAATGAAAACATCGGCGATGTTAGGCTATTTTCGCAATAATTTGAGCACGCGAAACGAGTTTCTTGCGCTCTTACATTCTTGATTTAAAGCGTACGGATTGCTAATTGTGCTTTTTAGGCAGGGCATCAATCAAGGTTTTGGCGACTTTATCGGTCGCCTGAGACATGTGCAAATGATGTCCACCAGGAAAACGATGGATTTGCACCTTTGAGTAGGCTTTCAACCATTCAAGTATGTAAGCGAAATCACCAAGCAGCCCCTCTTCTCCTAAAACCAAATGTATATCCAGCTTGATCTTATTCATGAAATCTCTAAGCTGTTTTTCTGTAAATTTGATTTCAGAGGGGATGAGTAATTTTTTATCACTCGCCCAGTAATAGCCATTCTCGTCTTTTAGCACACCGCGTTCAGCCAACATTGATGCATCTTGTGTGCTTAAAGGCATGAAGCCATTTTCCCGCGCTTTCACCGCCGCTTCAAAACTTTCATAAATTCCACGTGGTCGTTGTTGGATGCTCAGCGCACCCTGAACTGCCAATTCCAGTTGATCCAGGATGTTGTCGTCTTTAGCAGGTATGGGAGTGATGCCATCTATAAGACCGAGAAAATTAACTTTATCCGGAACCAGGGCTGCCATCATAGTTGAGATCATTGCGCCTCGGGAATGGCCGACTAATCCAAATTTTGGCCATTGCAACTGTTCGGCTACCATGAGTATTTCAGGAATATCTTGCCAAATATTGTAAGCACCAGCGAAATTTCGGTGATCACTTTGACCATGCCCAGGTAAATCCAAGGCTAAGACACAACAATTTGCTGCCTGTAATTTTGGTGCGAGTGTCGCAAAGGAGCCGCAATTGTCCAACCAACCGTGTAAAGCAATTATTGACTGACAGCCGGGCACACTTTGATTGGTTTTTCCGTAGAGACGACCTTTTAGAGTGTAACCACTGACTTTAAACTCACACTCTTCAAACATAGGCATTCCCAGTATTTGGATTCAATCGCGCAAGCTACTCGCTTTTAGCGTTCTCGTCTTTTTCCTGGTCAGTTGTCTCGCTGCTTGATTCAGCTTCTACTTTTTTGCTCGCCGCTTTCTTTTTCGGACTCGCTTTGCGCTTTGTCGCGGGCTTTTTTGCAGGTGTTTCACTCTCTGCTTGCTCATTTGACTTTTCGTCTGATCGATCTGATTCAACATCAACGCTGGATTCAGGCCAATCAGCAAAAGGAAAAGGCTTGTTTTCACTGTTATAAATTAAAAATTGCAGTGTATCGAACATAAAAATTGAGAGTGAATCACCAAAACTTCGCAACTGCTTATTGTCATTTCCAGTGATAAGTGCAAATAGAAATTGCACAACAACCAGCGCTGCCATTACAAATGTTGCCACATGTAAAATTAAGGCAAACAACACCATATACAACAGTCGTAACCAGTGTTTGCTTGATGTTAAATTTGATTTAAGTTGTTCGTCCATCTTATCCCCCTTGCAAGTCTACGTCGCTAGCCATCTCGCCTGTCATAAGTCCTTCTACAACATCAAGCACATTGCGACCACCAAATAAAATTGCGTACAAACCATTAACCAAAGGCATATACACGTTTAATTCATCCGCTTTCTTCTTCACAATCTTCAAAGTATTCACACCTTCTGCCACTTGGCCGATTTCAGCCACAGCTTGATCAAGTGATTTCCCACTGCCTACAGCATAGCCTACACGATAATTTCTGCTTAAGTCTGAAGTGCAGGTGAGAATTAAGTCGCCCATTCCCGCCAAACCCAGTAGCGTTCCCGGTTGGGCTCCCAACTTTTGTCCCATTCGGTTCATTTCTGCTAAGCCCCGGGTTAAGAGCATGGCCATCGTATTGTGCCCGCAACCCAGCGCACTTGCCAATCCCGTGATAATGGCATAAATATTTTTTAACACTCCCCCTAACTCAACGCCGTAGGGGTCTGGACTGCTATACACGCGGAAAGTGCTGGAAGAAAATACGTCGCGAACAAGATCAATCAGGGCCGTATCCTTGCTTGCAATGACAGATCCTGTGTATTGGTTTTCAATGATTTCTTTCGCAAAATTAGGGCCGCTTAAGACCCCGACGCGTACTTGATTGAGTTCCTGCTCAAGCACTTGGCTCATCATGTAAAAACCATCAGCTTCAACGCCTTTTGTTGTGCTGATGACAATTGCTCCCTGACGAATAAATGCACTTACTTTTGAAGCAACCTCACGAAATGATTTGCTAGGAACCGATATCACAACGATATCACAACTCGAAGTGCACTCGGCGAGATCAGCACTGACACTTAAATTTTCATGCAATTTGTAACCGGGAAGGTACTCTGGGTTTTCACGGGTTCGCTGGCACTGTGCTGCACGCTCTGCATCACGCATCCACAACCAAGCCTTATGTCCATTAGTTGCAACAATATTCGAAATGGCAGTGCCAAAACTGCCTCCTCCTAGCACCGCTACGCTCAACACTCTTGTCATAATTTATTGGAATCCAGCGAATTTCTTTTTAAGTGTCGCAAATGCAATAAAAATTACAAGAGCGTGAGCAATATTTTCTTTGGTTATTTTGACTATTGAATTAAGCTCACCAGCAATTTGTTGATGCGCCCAACATAGGCACCAGGATCTTTAAGCGCACCACCCTCGGCTAGATTTGCTTGGTCAAAAACCAAGTGAGCCAAATCTGAAAATCGGTCTTCGTCCGCTTCCGCATCCATTTTTTTAATTAAAGGATGCTCGGGGTTTATCTCAATACTGGGTTTGGACTCTGGTACTTTCTGACCTGCGGATTCTAATAAACGCTTCATTTGCGCGCCCATGTCATGTTCACCCACAACCAAACAAGCCGGTGAATCTGTAAGGCGATGAGTGACACGAACCTCTTCCACTTCCTCTTCGAGGACAGTTTTAAAGCGCTTAGTAAAATCCTTGAACTCCTTCTCCACTTTTTTCTGTTGTTTTTTATCTTCACTGGTTTCGAGTTTACCCAAATCCAGTTCACCTTTACCCACATCTTGAAAGGATTTTCCATCATATTCCATCATGTGGCCCATTAACCAATCATCCACGCGGTCTGAAAGTAACAAAACTTCAATCCCTTTCTTCCTGAATACTTCTAAATGTGGGCTGTGTTTTGCGGTGTTATGGTTATCCGCCACGATATAATAAATTTTTTCCTGGCCGTCTTGCATGCGAGCAATATATTCATCCAGGCTTTGATCTTGACCCGCGTTGTCAGTATGAGTAGTTGAAAAGCGCAGCAACTTTCCAATTTTTTCTTTATTGCCGTGATCTTCCGCTGGGCCTTCTTTGATGACCTCACCGAACTCATTCCAGAATTTCGCATACTGCTCCGGCTCTTTCTTGGCCATTTTTTCCAACATATCCAATACACGTTTTGTTAAGGCAGAGCGCATACTTTCAATGTTGGGATCCTTCTGCAAAATCTCACGTGAGACGTTTAAGGACAAATCGTTAGAATCGATAACACCCTTTATAAAACGCAAATACAAAGGCAAAAATTGCTCAGCTTCATCCATGATGAATGTGCGTTGCACATAGAGTTTTAGACCACGGGGTGTATCCCGGTTATACAAATCAAAAGGGGCTTTTTCAGGCAGATAAAGGAGGCTGGTATATTCAAGCTTGCCTTCAACCTTGTTGTGAGACCAGGTTAAGGGCTCATTATAATCGTGGCTAATGTGTTTATAGAATTCTTTGTATTCTTCGTCACTCACTTCGGTTCTGGGACGTGTCCACAATGCCGTTGCGGTATTGACTGATTCTTCTTCCGGCTCTTTTGGTTTATCCTTGTCTTCTCCGTAATGCTCCTTGGTCATGATCACCGGAATGCTAATGTGATCTGAATATTTTTTTACAATCGAACGCAAACGCCAGCCGTCAGCAAACTCTTCCTGCTCTTTTTTGAGATGTAAAATGATTTTTGTTCCGCGTTCAGGCTTTTCAATGGTTTCAAGGGAATAATTTGCTTCGCCGCTGCTCTCCCATTTAACGCCCTCGCCAGCCGACAATCCGGCTCTGCGCGTTTCCACTGTGACCCTGTCAGCCACGATAAAAGCGGAATAAAAACCCACACCGAATTGACCAATCAAATGCGAATCCTTTTTCTGATCACCAGTTAATTGTGACAAGAATTCTGCGGTACCTGACTTCGCGATTGTTCCGAGGTTGGTTATCACCTCCTCGCGGCTCATGCCAATGCCGTTGTCAGTAATACTGACGGTTTTGGCATCTTTATCAAAGTCGATACGTATTTTCAGCTCACTATCGTCCTCATAAAGTGCATCATTTTTTAGTGCTTCGAAACGCAACTTATCGGCGGCGTCCGAGGCATTTGAGATGAGTTCTCGCAGGAATATTTCCTTGTTTGAATACAAGGAGTGAATCATTAATTGGAGTAGTTGCTTGGCTTCGGTCTCGAATCCACGTGTTTCTTTTGCGGCATCTACGGTCATAGCTCACCTATTGATTTTGCTGAATATTGAGTTTGAGAATTATTGGCGAAATATGGGGATGAGTAAGCTGATTTCAAGAGAGAAGGTCACTTGGCCGCCTTTCCTTTAATGTAACCTGTTAGAGAACGTTCACTTACGAGAGGTACCACGCGAAAACGCGTGCATACATCCCTGTAGCTCCTTCAATTCATCCTTGAATTGAAGGTTTCACGCGGCACCTCCCGTAAGTAAAGGTTCTGCATATCGAGTCGATTTTGGCGGCGGTTAAAACGGTATTCCTTCATGTAGTTTCGAATTGCTTACTTATCACAAGCATATGCACCGAAACGTTGTCGTCCCTCTTCTTCCTTGGTCTCGGCCACGATAATATCGGCACCCAGGGTTGCTGCTTCATTTTTGGCCAAGGTAATCAATTCATCTTGCACTTTAGATTCTCGACGATTGACAAAACCCACACTGTCTTTAACTTTTACCGTAACGGCACTGATCTTTTTGCAGTGTTGTGCGAGCTCAGGCTTGACCAGCGCAATATCTTTCGCTTCTTCGACGGGTTTTACCCAGGTACAGCCCGAAACTAACAATGAGCAGGCCAAAGAACAGACCAAAGCAGATATAGCCACAGTAATCTTCATGTTATTTCCCCGATATGAATTGTCTAAAAAAGAGGTAGAGTTAAGCGAAAAAGTGTATCATACGCGCGATTTTTAAATCGGGTATCTTCTGCATTTATAACTTTAGATATTTCCCGGCTTGCCCAGTGATGTAAAACCAGAGCATGCGGCAAGTTCGTCCTTTTCCTAAAATATTAACAATAATCGCTAGCTGCAATAGCTGTGTTTTATCTGTTGCGCTCGCTAACTAAGATTCAGGAGCCAAAATATGCGTGTTGGAATTCTGACCGGCGGTGGAGACTGCCCAGGCCTTAATGCAGCCCTTCGAGGTGCAACCAAGGCCTTGATTCATGAATATAACGCTGAAGTTATTGGTATCGAAGAAGGTTTTCTTGGCTTGATTGAGCGCCGTGTAAAACCATTAAGTTACTCTATGGTGACCGAGATCCTCGATCAAGGCGGCACCATCCTCGGCACAAGCAATCGCGCCAATCCATTTGACTGGAAAGGTGAGAATGTCGCGCAGAAAGTTGCCGATTATTATCGGGAATTGGGACTCGATTGTATTGTCAGCATGGGTGGTGATGGCTCAATGACAATGTGCTACGAAATGTCAAAATATGGCATGAACTTCGTCGGGGTCCCCAAGACAATTGATAATGACTTGGCCAGCACAGATCGCACTTTCGGCTTCAGTACTGCTGTTGGTGTCGCGACAGAAGCCATAGACCGCTTACAGACTACAGGGCGTGCACACAAACGCGTAATGGTATTGGAAACCATGGGTCGTTATGCCGGTTGGATTGCCTTATATGCAGGTGTTGCAGGTGGAGCCGATCTGATTTTGATTCCTGAATTCCCCTATGACCTTGATGAAGTCATTTCTGCCATTAAAAAACGTCATGCTCAGCGATCATTCTGTGTCGTTGTGGTCGCTGAAGGTGCAAGACCCCTTGACGGTGAAGCCATTGTTTCACGAGCCAAAGTAGAGGGTGCACCGGACCCTATCCGTCTAGGCGGCATTGGTATGTACTTACAAAAACAATTGGAAGACGCAAAAATTGAATCTGAAGTGAGAACTACAATTCTTGGGCATATCCAGCGTGGTGGGACGCCTTCTGCTTACGACCGAATCTTTGCTACTAATGTTGGCGTATATGCTGCGTCGCTTGTCGCAGCCAAAAAATACGGGCGCATGGTTACCGTTCAACGAGGCTACATGAATAGCTGCCTGCTTGAAGAAGTTGCGCATAACGTGAAACATGTACCGGACAATAATATGACGCTAATTTCGGCTCTGAATATGGGCATCAGTTTCGGTGTTCCCTCGCTGAAAATCCCCCTGGATTCGCTGGAAGATGACAAGATCAATATGGGATAAGAACGGAAATGTGTTAAAAAAACCCGCCTTTAGGCGGGTTTTTTGTCTGGGTCATTACAAACTGTTCGTCGCATTCAAATCGTTAAACGCTTGCAACAAACGCTCAACCATCGCTTCCTGCCCTTTTCTTAACCAAACTCTTGGATCGTAGTGCTTTTTGTTGGGGCTGTCTTCACCATCAGGATTGCCAATTTGCGTTTGGAGATAAGCTTCTTTTTCCTTGTAATACTCGCGAATACCGCTCCAGGTCGCCCACTGCGTATCTGTATCAATATTCATTTTAATCACACCGTAGGAAATGGATTCCTGGATTTCAGCTTGCGAAGAGCCTGAACCGCCGTGAAACACAAAATTCAAGCTATTGTTCGCCAAACCAAATTTTTCAGAGCAGTATTTCTGCGAGTTCTCCAAAATCTTGGGTGTCAGTTTTACATTACCAGGTTTATAAACTCCGTGCACATTGCCAAATGAGGCGGCGATGGTGAAGCGCGAACTTATCTTGCTTAGCGTTTCATAGGCATAAGCTACATCTTCCGGCTGCGTGTAAAGCATTGAGCTATCCATCCCTGTGTTGTCAACGCCATCTTCTTCGCCACCCGTACAGCCCAGTTCTATTTCCAGGGTCATTCCAATCTTACTCATGCGAGCTAAATATTGCCCACAAAGTTCAATATTCTCTTCCAGGCTTTCTTCAGATAAATCAATCATATGAGAAGAAAACAGGGACTTACCCGTTTCCTTGTAGTGGGCCTCTCCTGCATCCAGCAGACCATCAATCCAAGGTAATAATTTCTTGGCAGCGTGATCAGTGTGCAAAATAACTGGCACTCCGTAAGCTTCAGCAACTGCATGAACATGCTTTGCTCCGGCAATCGCACCTAAAATTGCAGCCTGTTGTCCGTCCAATTTTAAACTTTTACCAGCGATAAACCCTGCCCCACCGTTGGAAAACTGAACCACCACTGCTGACTTGGCTTTCGCAGCTGCTTCGAGTGTGGCATTGATGGAATCAGTACCCACACAGTTAACTGCGGGCAAAGCAAAGCTGTTTGCCTTGGCGAGTTCGAAGACTTTCTGTACGTCATCACCAGTGACAACACCTGCTGCCACGACATCGGAAATTTTTTGAGACATGAGATATTCCTGTTTTACAACATAATTGAGAAGGGCTAGATAGAGAGGCGAAATTTTACTCTTGCTGTTTGTCCTCTTCAAGTTTGCTTACATCATGAACATAAAGCGAAGCACTATCTTGTATGTAAGTCTTATAATCTATGCCGTCGCGCCATTGCCATTTTGGTGCAACCACAAGAGAATCATATCTTGGAAGCGGTCTAAATTCAGGTCTCTGAATCACGTTCACAATTAAACTTAAGGCCATACCAAAAGGAATTAACATCGCCAATAAAAAACGCATGGTTTTCTTTAGCTCAGTCGCCAGATATAGCGATAACCACACGATTCCAAATATAGCCACACTATTGACCAACAGATTAATGACAGCAGCTTGTTTTGCGATATTAAAATTAAAATAAAAGATACTTGCGCTCAAATCAAAAATTGAAATTAACAGCAAACACCAGGCAATTAAACTAGCGTGGACCAGTATTCGCGGCTCAGATTTCTGAACTCTCGCTATAAACGACCACACCACTGCATAACCTACAACGAAAAACAAAATGTCCAGAGACTCAAGAAATTTTGAACCCAGTTTATCTTTTCGGGGGTCATTTAAAAATTGGTTTAATGTTTCCAAGCCAACCAAAAGAGAGCATTGAATGACTACGCACCAAATGTTGCCACTCAGCGAAAGGAGTTTATCCCAAGTGGATATCTTGACAGCTTGCGGCACATCCTGAACTCTGGAGCGCACTTTTAAGCGCGTTTTACCAACACACAGAATATCGCCAGAACTGATGAAATTGGCTGGAACTTTCTTATTTTTATTTTCTTTACTTCGAACAACCTGCGTACCGTTTACACTTCCCAAATCTTCAAACCAAAATCCCTCATGTTCACCGTCATAACTGAGCTTGAGATGACCCGCATCCACATGTACGTCATGCAAAATCAAATCGTTATCATAAGCACGACCAATTTTGATTGTTCCCGCATTAAACTGGAAATGTTCGAGCACGATCCCTGAGTTGCTCACTTTTTCAATAATCATTGCCAACTCAACTCAGTCATAAATCTCTCGAGAAAACGATCTGCGTTTTTTTTGGTTACACCCGCCAGGGTATAGTGTGCCAAAATAGATTTATCTGGCTTATCCAAGCTGACAGCCATATACAACACATCGAACAAATCATGAAATTTTAGGTAGGGTCGAACACAGTACATGACTTTGGCCTTCAAGTTTTTTTCACTTGCCTGCACAAGCTCTTCCATACACTTGTAATTACCCACATATTCTTTTGAAGCGCGGTTGCCTGGCCTGGCATTTCCTGCGCTGTTACTCATAAAACGGTACAAGCTGGTTGAAGGCCACCCTTCCCCTTCATGATAATGGTATTCGTATTCGATAAACCCGGTTAAAAAAACATGGCTAATAAAAATACTTTCTCTGTTTTTACAGCCTTTGGAGATAACATTCAATTTCGTCTCTTCGTCCTTGTGGCTATCACCCCAACATTCGACTGCCGGATCAAGTTGACCGATTGCAACCGCCTCGCCAATATTATCTTTCGGCCATTCTTCATCCAGTAAACGATCAATCATGTAACTTGTCGCTTCATTTATTTGTCGGGTGATATCTTCAAAAAGATCTGCATCACTCTGCACTTCATCAATTCGAGCCACCAGGTCGCGAAGAAATCTAACCGGAACCAAAAAGCCCACCTGATTTCCAGCAGATGCCACGTTGATGCCCACCACTTCACCTTTTTCAGATAAAGTCGGGCCTCCACTCATGCCTGAATTGATTGCGCCAGCAAAATGTATTTGATCAAAAAAGCGATCGGCAACTAAGCCGTTGTAGTTTCCTTCAACAAGGGTCATCCCTAAATCCAGAGGATTCCCAATTGAATAAAGCGTACTACCTTTGGTAGGCACTTTTTCGGCGAGTATGAGAGGCTTACCTTCAACAGGCGATTTTAGAACAGCAAGGTCGTTAACTACATCGACAAACAAGATTTCCAGAAGATGTTTTTCGTCCTGAAACTCTATTTCAATTCGGTATTTTTCTGGCTCCATCGCCACACTGGAGACAACATGATAATTTGTTGCCAGTAAGTTTCCATCTCCCACAAAAAAGCCAGTACCTAAAGAAGACTGGCTTTCAGCGTTCACTTCAACAATTTTGACCTGAACAATGGATTCGCTGTATTCAGCATATACGGCTTCAGCGGGATTCGCTTGCACGCAAATCGTATAACTGAATAATACGATTAACAAAAGGCGACTGAAGACAAACCCTAAAATAAATTTCAAACCAATACCTTCAAAACCAACACCTTCAAAACAACTCCGTTTGGAAATTACATTGTGTATCAATAAGGATAGCGTTTGCGAAAGTAAAACCCTCACTTCAAATAGAGTGCGAGGGTTTTACCAGGATGTACTTATGCGAATTCACACTCACCAACACTGGCGAGATTTATGAAAAGCACTAGCAAGATCTCCTTTACCAAGCTGTAAGCTCTTTAAGTCCGTTACCAATTTCCGCAAGACTACGAACAGTTTTTACACCCGCATCTTCCAAGGCAGCAAACTTTTCGTCTGCTGTACCCTTACCACCAGAGATAATTGCACCGGCATGCCCCATACGTTTTCCCGGAGGTGCTGTTACACCCGCAATGTAGGAAACTACCGGTTTTGTCACATTTTCTTTGATAAATGCTGCTGCCTCTTCTTCTGCAGTGCCGCCGATTTCACCAATCATTACAATGGCTTCCGTTTTATCGTCAGCCTGAAACAATCTCAGAATATCAATAAAGTTTGAACCCGGAATGGGATCACCGCCAATACCTACACAAGTAGACTGCCCAAAACCTGCATCGGTAGTTTGTTTGACCGCTTCGTAGGTTAAGGTTCCCGAACGCGAAACAATTCCTACTTTGCCCGGAAGATGAATGTGACCAGGCATAATACCAATTTTACATTCACCAGGCGTGATAACCCCTGGACAATTTGGGCCAATCAAACGCACACCCAGTTCATCACAGCGCACTTTCGCGTCAAGCATATCCAAAGTGGGTATACCTTCGGTAATGCAAACAATTAAGTTCACACCGCTGTAAGCCGCTTCCAATATTGAATCCTTACAAAAAGGTGCAGGAACATAAATTACCGATGCGTCTGCACCTGTTTTTTCCACTGCTTCCGCCATGGTATTAAACACAGGTAAACCTAAATGTGTCTGCCCACCTTTACCTGGCGTCACACCGCCGACCATTTTTGTTCCATACTCTATGGCTTGTTCTGAGTGAAAAGTACCTTGCGAACCCGTAAAGCCCTGGCAAAGCACCTTGGTGTTTTTATCGATTAGTATGCTCATTTATTTCCCCTCCGCTGCCTTTACTGCCCGCTGCGCAGCATCGGTCAAACTGGTTGCAGCAATAATATTCAATCCGCTATCGGCCAAAACTTTCGCGCCCAATTCAGCATTGTTTCCTTC
>JBNKVX010000070.1:0-17263 GCA_050299435.1 Cellvibrionaceae bacterium
TGCCGTGGTCTACGTGGCCGATTGTGCCCACATTTACGTGAGGCTTATTACGTTCAAACTTTTCTTTTGCCATTGCTCTGTCCTCTAAATTTCATTCTTAAAATTGGTCTTAATTTTTCGCCATGATCTCTTCTGCGATATTCGCTGGCGCTTCTGCATATTTTTCGAATTCCATGGTGTAAGTTGCACGGCCTTGAGTCGCCGAACGCAAATCGGTGGCGTAACCGAACATTTCAGCGAGAGGCACCTCAGCGGTAATCACTTTCCCCATGGGATTTTCATCCATGCCAAGTATCAAACCTCGACGACGATTGAGGTCGCCCACCACGTCACCCATATTGATTTCTGGTGTCACTACTTCTACTGCCATGACTGGCTCAAGCAATACAGCACTGCCAGTTTGGGACAGCTGTTTAGTCGCCATCGAACCGGCAATTTTAAAAGCCATTTCAGATGAGTCGACATCGTGATAAGAACCGTCGTACAAAGAGGCTTTCAATCCCAACAAGGGATAACCGGCAAGCACACCGTTTTGCATCTGCTCTTCAATGCCTTTTTGTACTGCTGGAATATATTCTTTGGGTACCACACCACCAACAATCTCGTTTACAAATTCCAGCCCTTCAGCATTTTGATCTTCCGCTGGCTCAAATTTGATCCATACATGCCCATATTGACCGCGGCCACCAGACTGGCGAACAAACTTACCTTCGATATCACAACTTTTTGTTATGCGTTCGCGATAGGCCACTTGTGGCTTACCAATGTTTGCTTCAACGCTGAACTCTCTCTTCATCCGATCAACAATAATATCGAGGTGCAATTCACCCATCCCAGAGATGATGGTTTGCCCAGTTTCCTCGTCGGTTTTGACACGAAAACTTGGATCCTCCTGAGCCAACTTACCCAACGCGACTCCCATCTTTTCCTGGTCTGCTTTTGATCTGGGCTCAACAGCAACAGAAATGACCGGCTCGGGAAATTCCATGCGCTCTAACACAATCTTGCTGTTTTCCGCGCACAAAGTATCACCTGTTGTGACATCTTTTAATCCAATCGCAGCGGCAATATCTCCAGCCAATACTTCTTTGATTTCTTCACGGCTATTTGAATGCATCTGCACCATACGACCAACTCGTTCTTTCTTGCCCTTTACCGGGTTATAAACGGCCGTACCGCTTTCGAGTTTCCCTGAGTAAACGCGGAAGAAAGTTAAGGTGCCGACAAAGGGATCTGTCGCTATCTTGAATGCAAGGGCAGCAAACGGCGCATTGTCGTCAGCCTCTCGCGTATCCTTGGTTTCTCCATCTTCCAAGGTACCTTCAATGGCTTTAACTTCAGTGGGGGCAGGCAAATATTCTACAACGGCATCTAACATCGCTTGCACGCCTTTATTTTTAAAAGCTGAACCACCCAAAACGGGAATAATTTCATTTGCTAAGGTTCGTGCGCGAATGCCTTGTTTAATTTCGTCTTCAGAAAGCTTTCCACCTTCCAGATACTTTTCCATTAATTCATCATTTGCCTCAGCAGCGGCTTCCACCATGGTTTCACGCATCGCTTCGCACTGACTTTGCAAATCAGCAGGAATTTCCTGGTATTCAAAGGTCATTCCCATATCATCTTCGTTCCAGATGATGGCTTTCATTTTGACGAGGTCAACAACACCTCTAAATCCATCCTCGGCGCCAATCGTCATTTGCATTGGGACGGGATTTGCGCCCAATCGCTCTTTTAATTGACGTACAACAGACATGAAATCCGCACCGGCGCGGTCCATTTTATTAACAAACACCATGCGTGGTACGTGATACTTGTTAGCCTGCCGCCAAACAGTTTCTGTTTGCGGCTGCACACCTGAAGAACCACAGAGCACAACAACTGCACCATCAAGCACGCGCAGGGAGCGCTCCACTTCAATGGTAAAATCGACGTGTCCGGGGGTATCAATAATATTGATGCGATGCTGGTCGAATTGCTGCTGCATTCCCGCCCAAAAACAGGTGGTTGCTGCAGAGGTGATCGTAATTCCTCTTTCCTGTTCCTGCTCCATCCAATCCATGGTGGCCGCACCATCATGCACTTCACCAATTTTATGGGATAGGCCCGTGTAAAAAAGGACGCGCTCGGTCGTCGTAGTTTTACCCGCATCAACATGCGCGCAAATACCGATGTTACGATAACGAGCGAGAGGCGTTTTTCGGGCCACAGTCAGTTCTCCAGAGGTCTAATAAACAAGAGGCAGCCAAACGCTGCCCCTCTTTCATATTTTAGAAATTCGCGAACGCGCTTAGAAACGGAAGTGCGAGAAAGCCTTGTTGGCTTCTGCCATACGGTGCACGTCTTCACGTTTTTTCACCGCACCGCCTTTTTGTTGGGAGGCATCTATCAACTCACCTGCCAATCGCTGAGGCATCGACTTCTCTCCTCGACCGCGAGAATACTCCACCAACCAGCGCATGGCCAAAGCCGCACGACGAGATGGTCGAACTTCTACAGGAACTTGATAGGTTGCACCACCCACGCGGCGTGATTTCACCTCCACCAAGGGCGCAACGTTTTCTAATGCTTCATCAAAAACTTCAATAGGGTCTTTGTTCAGCTTTTCTTTCACGATGTCCAGGGCGCCATAAACGATCTTTTCTGCGACCGATTTTTTACCGCTGATCATCACGTGATTCATAAATTTCGCCAAGGTGACATTGCCATATTTAGGATCTGGCAAGACTTCGCGCTTGGCGACGACTCTTCTTCTAGGCATAGTTAATTACCATTTTCTCTATTCAGGTTCACCCGGGACAGTACTAGAGAGTGATAAAGCCCGGCCTTACTGGTTCCACCGATATTTACGCAGCGTGTTTACTTAGGTCGCTTGGTTCCGTATTTAGAACGGCCTTGCTTTCTATCGCTAACACCTGAAGTATCCAAAGAACCGCGTACGGTGTGATAACGAACACCCGGCAAGTCTTTTACACGACCGCCGCGGATCAATACAACACTGTGCTCTTGCAAGTTATGACCTTCACCACCAATGTAGGAAGATACCTCATAGCCATTGGTCAAACGCACACGGCATACTTTACGCAGTGCAGAGTTTGGCTTCTTAGGTGTTGTCGTATACACACGTGTACACACACCTCGACGTTGAGGACAAGATTGCAGAGCAGGTACGTCGCTCTTGGCTACTTTGCGTTTTCTCGGCTTACGAACCAACTGGTTGATCGTTGCCATTAAGTTTTACTCCAATATGTAAAAAACCCCTAACGGGGCTAGTAAATACTGATATTTAGGGCGCTAGCGCCCACCCGCGTCTAAATCGGGAGGCGCATTGTAATGAGCAAGGAAGCTCACGTCAATAAAAGTGGTCGAGACCGATATCGCCGATCCGCCTTACCCTCTGGGGAGCCTTCCTTGTTTTGCAATCTACCCGACAAGGCGATTATTATTCAGCAACTTGCAAGCACATTTGCCAAAATACAGCGGGGTCTAGAGCGTCCAATGAAATTAAATACTACTTCTGCCTGTCTCACTACTGCGTGCCTTCTGCTGCAACTCGCTTTTTCAAGTCTCGCCCACTCTGAAACATCAGTATGGCGCGTTAGCAACGACAAACACTTTATCTACCTTGCAGGAACCTTTCATTTATTGAATGCCAATGATCACCCTCTACCAGAGCAATTTGAAAAAGCCTACACTGCCGCCGATGAGCTGGTTTTCGAAATCGATATTAATGGTAGCCAAACACCTGAATACCAATCCATGGTTATGAAAGCCATGCTAAACAGTGACGGTAAATCACTGGAATCCAAACTCAAACCAGAAACCTACCAGGCTCTTTCAACTTTTCTGGAAAGTCGCAATATTCCAATCACTAATTTTCTAACTTTTTCACCCGGCGCGGTCACGCTGATGGTTGCAGTCATCGAATATCAACGCATTGGCATGTCGCCTTACCATGGGGTTGAATCCTGGTTTAACCGGAAAGCCTTGACCGACAAAAAGAGTATTGGCGAGCTGGAAACCATCGACCAACAACTCGAATTCATCAGAAATTTAGGTGTAGGGCAAGAAGATGAAATTGTTTTATACACCTTAAAAGAATTGGAGCGCATTGAAAGTTTTACCAGCGAAATGAAAAACCTTTGGCGTACTGGTGATATCAATACGCTCGACAGTCTTGTATTAAAAGAATTAAGAGAAAAATTTCCGGATGCCTATGCAACGATGATTGTAAATCGCAACAATGCATGGATTCCAAAAATTGAAAAAATGCTTGAAGACAAAGATGTGGAAGCGGTGATGGTGGGCGCAGCACACATGGCTGGTCCAGATGGCCTCATTCATCAACTAAAAGCAAAGGGTTACACCATCCAACAACTTTAAACCACGCCGTTTTTTTACTCTTTTCAAGTAATACCGGGCGTCTTTGACGCCCCTACTGTTTCAGTTTGAGCTAATCCAAAATTATTCAAAAAAAACTGAGTGTGCAATCACAAAACTTTCAGTTTCTATCAGCATTAATTGTTCTTGATTTCCGCGAAGTTATTACATCCAACTTCAAAGCTGCTTTGTGTTCTTTGCAAACCCGGTTTTCAATAATAAAAAATCAAGGTTTAGACAAATTTCGCATTTACCAAAAATAATTCATCCCATTGAATTGCTTTGGACTACCTTTTAAGGACGTATTCACTTTTCCTTTTCGCTTGGCACTCCAAGCATTATTGATCACGAGCTCCCGGAGTTTATATGTTAAATCACAGGTCAGACACGAAGCAGCCAGATGTAAGCAGCATTCCCCGCCCCATAGAAAATGGTGCAGCGTTTGAACGTCACCAAGACAGCACCCCTTCAACATCACCTTCAGCTGTCATTGGCCCGAAAATTCGCTTTAAGGGTGAACTTGTTGGTGAAGAAGAATTGTTAGTTCAAGGAAAAATAGAGGGCACAATTGACCTTAAAGGTCACGCCTTAACGGTAGGTGATCAAGGTATTGTCGAGGCTAACGTCAAAGCACACACAATCACTATCCAAGGGAATGTAAAAGGCGATTTGCGGGGAGAAGAACGTATTTCAATCACTTCTTCAAGCAATGTGCAAGGCAACATCAAAGCTGCACGAGTGGTATTGGAAGATGGCGCCAAATTTCGTGGCTCCATTGATATGGACATGGATGAACCTCCTGCAAGCGTCAATGTACCAAGCAAACAGCAAGCCAAAGACAAACCAACACAAGCGTAAGCATCCTTTTGGTGCAGGGAAGCACCGCTCCTTTCTCCACAACAACCGTTTTCTTCTGTAATATTTCCAGAATTCGTTTGGGATATTCGTTTCAATTTCTTACTATTAGGCGCTCTAGAATCACGTCGAAGACAAAGGCCTTATTTTGTATACAGCCCTCATACTTTTTTTCATCCTTGCGATTTGTATTTCCTTCCTGTGTTCACTTTGGGAATCTGTCCTACTTAGCATCACACCCTCCTATTCTCAAATTCAGCAAAAAAGCGGTTCGGGAATTGGCAAGCGCTTGCAAGTCTTTAAGCAAAATATCGACAGGCCGCTCGCTGCAATACTGACTCTCAACACCATTGCACATACTGTTGGGGCAA
The DNA here is from genome assembly GCA_050299435.1 of Cellvibrionaceae bacterium. Lineage (GTDB taxonomy): Bacteria > Pseudomonadota > Gammaproteobacteria > Pseudomonadales > Cellvibrionaceae > 1162T-S-0a-05. The sequence goes on from JBNKVX010000070.1 coordinate 5,607, forward strand.
TTGGGGTAGGTGAGCAAGCAACTAAAATCTGGCATGAAGCCAATCCGTTTATTACGGCTTTTCTTGTCCCGGCCGTCATGACCCTTGCAATTCTAGTGCTTTCGGAAATCATTCCCAAAACACTGGGTGCAAACTATTGGAAAGAATTTGCTCCCTTTACGGTCATTTCTTTAACAGTCATCATTATTTTATTATGGCCGGCGGTTTGGCTCAGCGAGAAAATTACAAGAGTCTTAAGAAAAGATAAAAAAGGCAGTGTTTTCTCTCGGTCTGAGTTTCTGGCTCTCACCGAAATTGGTGCCCAGCATGGCGTGATAGAGCACGGTGAATCACTTTTAATTCGGAACATGCTCAAATTCAAAGCGATTCAAGTTAAAGATGTTATGACACCGCGAGTTGTTGTACGCAGCGCCCCCGAAGATATCAACATCCACGATTTTTTTGAGCAATATCAGGATATCCACTTCAGTCGCATCCCCATTTATGAAGGTAAAAACTCTGAAAAAGTCACAGGTTATGTTCGCAAGGACGAACTTTTATTAGCGCTTGTGAAAAAACAGGATGCAAGCTCTCTTAAAGAATTCAGGCGAAAAATCCTTGCAGTTTTACCTAATTATCCCATTCCTGAATTGCTTAATAATCTCCTTGAAAACCGGGAACATATTGCTTTAGTGGTTGATGAATTTGGGGGCATGTGCGGCATTGTCACCATGGAAGACCTTATCGAAACGCTCTTGGGTCTGGAAATTGTGGATGAACTGGATAGCGTCGAAGACATGCAAAAACTCGCGCGCCAACGCTGGCACCAACGCGCCGAAAGCCTCGGCATGAATATCAAAAAGAAATAAAAGGAGAAGTGTTTTTTAGCCCAAGTCCAGACTTGGGCCGATCCAGTTAATTGTCTTCAGTTGCCGGAGCAGCAGCATCAATCAAGGGCTTAAGTTCACCGTTTTCATGCATCTCGGTGATAATGTCACAGCCACCAAGCAATTCACCTTTCACCCACAACTGAGGAAAAGTTGGCCAGTTTGCATATTTAGGCAGATTTTCACGTATCTCTGGATTGGTTAGCACGTCCACATAGGCAAAGCGCTGACCACAGGCCATCACAGCCTGAGATGCCCGCATTGAAAAGCCACATTGTGGCGCATTCGGCGAACCCTTCATGTAAAGGATGATGTCGTTTTCTTCAATTTGTTGCTTGATGGTATCCATGACATCCATGGTACTAAACCTCATTTACTGTATTTCATTTAAACCCTGGTAAAATACCAGGTTATTAGCCTGAGCATTGTAGCTCAAGCTCTGCTACCAGAGAAGCCATCTGTGAAAAGACAGCTCATGTTCGCCTCCCCAGAAAGATATTTACACACAACACGCGCTTTTCTTTAGTCAAAAAATGCATTTTACAAGGCCACTGATTGCCAATAGAATGGCTGATTGAATCCAGGCAGCCCTCGCTGCCTGTTTTGTTTTTGGGCTTTTATATTTTTGAATTTAAGAGAGCAAATAAATGGCGGCGCTCATGAATCTCTTTGGGGATAGAACAACAACTCTGGTAAAAGGCGAAGGGGTTTATCTTTGGGACAACCAGGGAAAACGCTATCTCGACGCCCTTTCTGGCATTGCCGTATGTGGGCTCGGTTATAAACACCCTGAGGTTACCCGAGCAATTTGTGAGCAGGCCGAGCGCCTTGTTCATTGCTCAAACTTATACCGCATTGAGGAACAGGTGGAGCTCGCGGAATTACTTTGCGAAGTTTCAGGTATGAGTAATGTGTTTTTCTCAAATTCAGGCGCTGAGGCCAACGAAGCTGCGATAAAAATCGCGCGCAAGTACGGGCAGGATAAGGGCATAGAAAGGCCCCACATGATTACGGCCGAAAAAAGTTTCCACGGTCGTACAATGGCCACTTTGTCCGCGACCGCAAATGACAAGATAAAAGCGGGTTTTTTCCCTTTGGTCGAGGGGTTTTCACACGTCCCCTTCAACAATATTGAAGCAATTAAACAAGCTGCCACAAAGGACACAGTTGCAGTCATGGTGGAACCAGTTCAGGGCGAAGGCGGGATCAATGTTCCTGACGAAAGCTACCTGCCTACATTGAGAAAACTTTGTGATGACAACGATTGGTTACTTATCCTTGATGAAATTCAAAGTGGAAATGGGCGCACGGGTAAATTCTTCGCCTATCAACATTATGACTTTTTGCCTGATGTTGTGACCGCTGCAAAAGGTTTGGCCAATGGAGTACCTATTGGCGCTTATTTAGCAAAAGGAAAGGCCGCCGAGGTTTTCCAGCCTGGCAATCACGGTTCCACCTTTGGCGGCAACCCGCTTGCATGCAGCGCGGCTTTGGCAACAGTTAAAGCGATATTGGCTAACAATTTAATGAACAATGCAGCTGCACTTGGCGAAAAAATGCTGGCGCAGTTCAGAACCAATTTTGCGAATAACTCAAAGGTTGTTGAGGTGCGCGGTAAAGGTATGCTAATCGGGATTGAACTTAATCGGGAATGTGCGGATTTTGTTGAGCAAGCTAAAGCTAAAAATTTACTTTTGAACGTGACCTCTGGCAGCGTGATACGTCTTCTCCCTCCCCTCATTTTGACTGAAGAAGAAGCAAACGTCATCGTGAAAACGGTCACCGAGCTTGTAAACACTTATTAAATAACTCTGGGCAACGTTATGTGTAGACACTTTCTCACTTTAAATGATTTAACCAGTACTGAGTTAAATCAAATAATTGACGATGCAATAGAACTAAAACGGCTCCATGAGCAAGGCGAAGCACCCGCTTATTTTAAAGATCGTGTACTGGGCATGGTATTTGAGAAATCATCAACTCGTACACGTGTATCCTTTGAAGCAGGTATGGCACAACTTGGGGGCCACGCTATTTTTCTCTCACCCAGAGATACTCAACTCGGACGCGGCGAGCCTATCGAAGATTCTGCACGTGTGCTCTCCAGAATGGTGGATTTGATCATGATTCGCACATTTGATCACTCCAAGATTGAATTGTTCGCAGAATATTCCAAGGTGCCGGTTATCAATGCGCTTACTGATGATTACCATCCCTGCCAGCTGCTGGCCGACATTCAAACCTATGTTGAACACCGCGGCAGCCCTCAGGGCAAAGTTGTTGCCTGGGTCGGTGATGGCAACAACATGTGTCAGTCCTACATTAATGCAGCGCGACTCTGTGATTTTGAATTGCGTATTGCCTGCCCCCAGGGTTTTGAGCCCAACCAGAACTTGCTGCAGGCAAATAAAAATCGCGTCAGCCTCACCCACAATCCAGCCGAAGCCTGCAATGGTGCTGATTGGGTTGCAACAGATGTTTGGGCCAGCATGGGCCAGGAAGAAGAACAAGCCGAACGCGAAGTTCGCTTCAAGAACTTCCAGGTCAATAAGGAACTCATGAGTTACGCCAACAGCGATGCAGTTTTTATGCATTGTCTGCCCGCACACCGCGGAGAAGAAGTCAGTGCGGAATTGATCGAAGATGAAAGCATTTCACTGGTTTGGGATGAAGCCGAAAATCGATTACATGCACAAAAAGCACTCATGGTGTTTCTGGCCAGAGAAAGCCAGCAGCTTTAATAGTTTCAGATTAGAACCAAAAGTGGTTTTTGAATCTGTGGATAAAATTAGTGCGTACATTGCAGCCCAAGCCGATCACTGCTTTAAAAAACTCATACTAAAGTCTGGAGTTTTGCAGATGTTTTTTGCATTTCCCATGCAAATTGCCGCTTGGCTTTCAAATCGAGAAAACATGCAGCTTGCAGGCACACTGCTTCGCTATTAAAACTATTTTGTCTAAGAAAAAATTATTATAAATTGATGTCTGACAGAAGAATTTTCTGTTACATCAACGTGAACACACTGCACATAGTTAGCGAACACTAACAAACCACTTTACCCACATTTTATCCACAAGAAACCACCAGCTCATCCAACTTGCAAAATCACTCAAAGCGCATTATCTTGTTATCTGCATGAGGTCATACCCCAATATATGGTGTTTTAGAGAGAATTCTGAACTTTGGGGAAAGTGCACTAAAAAGAGGGGAAAACACAGAAAAAATAAGTGAGAGTTAGTGATCACTTACCTCGAATAATGCACAGCCGATGAATTAAGGGGATAAGGTAGCAAAAGAAATAAAAAAATAAAAAGGTTGTCAGCAGGTTAAGCCGCAAAGACTGTAGCAAGCACTCATCCGCCCTACACATGGTCATGCAAACAACCAACTCTTAATTCAACAAACCATGCTCTTGAGCGCGACCGCGAAATTGATTAGGTAAACCGCCAAGGAAAGGTAAGCGCAAGGAAAGACAGGCAAAGGTAACACCGGCAAAAGTAACACCAACGAACCAGTTTATTAAAAAACTCCAGCAGAACGGATTTGGCACATTGGTATTAACTGCATCGACATTTGTCTTCGTTAGAAAAAAGGCTGAAAGCGCCCCGACAGCCTTGTCTTCTTTTTTTACCAATATCTTTCGTTTATCTCAATTGATCAACTTAATACATTGTTCGAACGCGTTTTGTAGTTCTTCAAAATTATTATTAAAACCAACAAGGTAAGTAGTGCTAGCAGGCAGGAATCTATGCAACCAACAGACACAGAACAAACCATTCAAAAAACCCCGGGCACCACATCAGGAACCCATCCCTATTCCAATGGCCGTCAATCCAACTCTTCCGTTGCCGCGACGGCACCTGGCCAATTGCGAGTCATTAAGCGCAATGGGACTGTTGTTACCTATACCGATGACAAAATAGCGGTAGCGGTAACTAAAGCGTTTCTCGCCGCGGAGGGGGGGACAGCCGCCGCCTCAGCACGCGTACACGAACTCGTCGAAAAACTGACCGAACAAGTAAGTGCAACATTTAAAAGACGTATGCCTTCTGGTGGCACCATTCACATCGAGGAAATTCAGGATCAGGTAGAACTGACTCTGATGCGTGCCGGCGAACACAAAGTGGCTCGCGGGTATGTTTTATATCGAGCAGAGCGCGCACGCCTGCGTGAACAAAACAATGCCGCCACTGCGGTGAATTTTAATTTCCCGGAGATTCAAATCACCCTGGACTCTGGAGAAAAAGCCGCGCTCGACATCGAACGCATTAAAACCATTGTTGCCGAGGCCTGCGCTGGCTTAGCCAATGTCGAAGCTGAAGCCATTCTTAAGGAAGCGATGCGCAACCTTTATGACGGCGTTTCAGAAAAAGATGTCAACACCTCTCTGGTAATGTCAACGCGCACGCTTGTGGAAAAAGAACCCGATTATTCCTACGCTACTGCGCGCCTACTCATGGATAGTTTGCGTGCTGAAGCGCTGGGTTTTCTTGGTGTGGCTAATTCAGCCACACAAGCAGAAATGAATCAGTATTACGCTCAAGCACTTCCGCGTTATATAGAAAAGGGCATTGAGCTGGATTTACTGTCCCCCAAACTTCGCGATTTTGACTTGCAACTTCTTGGAGAAGCCATAATTGCTGAGCGCGATTTGCAATTCACTTACCTGGGTTTGCAAACACTCTACGACCGCTATTTTATTCACCATAAAGATGTGCGTTTTGAATTACCGCAGATTTTCTTTATGCGTGTCGCGATGGGGTTAGCCGAAAAAGAAGAATTGAAAAATGAACGGGCCATTGAGTTTTACCGCCTGCTCTCTTCTTTTGATTACATGAGTTCAACGCCCACTCTGTTTAACGCCGGCACTCTACGTCCGCAGCTTTCTTCTTGTTACCTCACTACAGTACCTGACGATTTACACGGTATTTACGGCGCAATTCAAGATAACGCCATGTTATCCAAATGGGCTGGCGGTTTGGGCAACGACTGGACGCCCGTGCGCGCACTTGGCGCTTACATTAAAGGTACCAACGGCAAAAGCCAGGGTGTCGTGCCCTTTCTAAAAGTGGCTAACGATACAGCTGTTGCAGTTAATCAGGGTGGGAAACGTAAAGGCGCTGTCTGTGCGTATCTTGAAACCTGGCACCTGGATATTGAAGAGTTTTTGGAATTGCGCAAAAACACCGGCGACGATCGTCGACGCACACATGACATGAATACAGCCAACTGGGTACCTGACTTATTCATGAAACGCGTTTTTAAAGATGAGCACTGGACCTTGTTCTCTCCAAATGATGTGCCAGAACTTCACGACCTTTATGGTGAAGCATTCGAAGCAAAATATGCTGAGTATGAAGCTAAGGCTGCAGCGGGAGAAATCAAACCCAGTAAAAAAGTACGCGCATTAGATTTGTGGCGAAAAATGTTGGGCATGCTATTTGAAACTGGTCATCCCTGGATCACTTTTAAAGACCCCTGTAATTTGCGAAGCCCACAACAACATGTCGGTGTAGTACATTCTTCCAATTTGTGTACTGAAATTACTTTAAATACAAAATCCAATGAAGAAATTGCGGTGTGTAATCTTGGTTCTGTGAACCTTGCTCAGCATATTGTTGATGGCAAGCTGGATACCAACAAATTACAACAGACAGTTAAAACGGCTGTACGCATGCTCGACAATGTTATCGATATTAATTATTACTCTGTTGAATCGGCTCGCGCTTCCAATATGCGCCATCGACCTGTCGGCTTGGGCTTAATGGGTTTTCAGGATGCACTTTACAAAATGCGACTTCCATACAGCAGTGATGCCGCAGTGGAGTTTGCAGATCGCTCTATGGAGGCCATTAGTTACTATGCAATTGAGGCTTCAAGCGATTTAGCAATTGAACGTGGGTCCTATTCCACATTCCAGGGGTCTTTGTGGAGCAAAGGGATAATGCCCATTGATTCAATCAAGATTTTGGAACAACAACGCGGTGCAGATTTTATTGAAGTTGATCTCAGTGCTGCTTTGGATTGGCATCGCTTACGCGAGAAAGTGCGCGATCAGGGTATGCGCAATTCTAATGTCATGGCAATCGCTCCGACTGCCACTATTGCAAACATCACAGGTGTTTCTCAGTCGATCGAGCCGACGTACCAAAACCTTTATGTTAAATCAAATCTATCTGGCGAGTTTACGGTTGTGAACCCCTATTTGGTTCACGATTTAAAAGATCGCGGTTTATGGGATGAAGTCATGGTAAACGACCTGAAATACTTTGAAGGTTCTTTACAAAAAATTGATCGCATTCCAGACGACTTAAAACAGTTGTACTCCACCGCGTTTGAAGTTGAACCCAAATGGATTGTAGACGCTGCAAGTCGACGTCAGAAATGGATAGATCAGGCTCAAAGTTTGAATCTTTATATTGCGGGTGCAAATGGGAAAAAACTCGATATCACTTATCGTATGGCGTGGTATCGCGGTTTAAAAACCACTTACTACTTGCGCGCGCTGGCTGCAACATCAACCGAAAAATCCACGATTAATACAGGCTCACTAAACGCCGTTTCTTCTGGAAACACGAACGGCAGCACTTCTAATGGCGCGGCGACCGCTGCTCCGGCAGATGTGCCAAAAGCTTGTTCGCTGGATGATCCGGATTGTGAAGCATGCCAATAAGCACTCTTCAAAAGGGGGAGAGAGTCTGTATGGCGGGGGCCTTAGGCCCCTGCCGCAGACTACATAAATTAACGCTAATTATTAGATAGCACCTTAAATACGCTTTAAGACCATAAGGTAAAAAAACATGTTAAGTTGGGACGATTACGTTGAAGACAGCACTAAAAGCATTGGGACCAAAGGCGTTAAGCCTCAAGTAGCCCAATCAAGCTTGCAAGCAAATCGAGAAAATTCGCAGCCACAAGTGAAAGAACCAAAAATCAATTACGACACCAGTTCATCTCACGAAATCAAAGCAGATAGTTTTGAGCAAAAGGATACGACACCCCCGGCGGACTTGAATGCCGTTGCTATTGCCAAGAGAGCCATTGAAGAACTTGATCCCGCGCCGGGTCTGGAAGAACTCGAAATGGGTGCTGCGCGCATAGAGGTTGATGATAAAAAAATGATCAACTGTCGCGCAGACTTAAATCAACTGGTACCGTTTAAATACGATTGGGCATGGCAAAAATATCTGGACGGTTGCGCCAACCATTGGATGCCGCAAGAAGTGAATATGACAGCCGATGTCGCACTGTGGAAAAGTGCCGAAGGATTAACAGAGGACGAAAGAAAAATCGTCATGCGTTCACTGGGTTATTTTTCAACGGCTGATTCGCTTGTTGCCAACAACCTTGTGCTTGCAATTTATCGGCATATCACCAACCCCGAAGCTAGACAATATATTCTTCGCCAGGCTTTTGAAGAAGCCATACACACTCACGCTTACCAGTACTGCATTGAATCACTGGGAATGGATGAAGGCGAAGTTTTCAATATGTATCGCGAAGTGCCTTCTGTTGCAAAAAAAGCAGCATGGAGTATTACGCACACACAAGGAATCAGTAGCCCAACTTTTAATACCGGAACAGAAGAGGCAGATCGCGAATTGTTGCGTAATCTCATCGGATTTTATGTTGTAACTGAAGGAATTTTCTTTTATTGCGGATTCACACAAATATTGTCGATGGGGCGTCGCAACAAAATGACGGGAGTTGCAGAGCAATTCCAATACATTCTTCGAGACGAAAGTATGCACCTCAACTTTGGTATAGATGTTATTAATCAAATCAAGTTGGAAAATCCGGGTTTGTGGAATGATCAATTCAAAGATGAAGTGAAGCAAATGGTGCTGGAAGGGACAGAACTTGAAATTGCCTACGCACGCGACACTATGCCTCGTGGTGTGCTGGGGATGAATGCAGCCATGATGGAAGAATATCTTCACTTCATTGCCAATCGTCGATTGGCACAGTTGGGCTTGGGCGAAGCCTATCCGGGAGTACAGAACCCCTTCCCCTGGATGAGTGAAATAATGGACTTGCGTAAGGAGAAAAACTTCTTCGAAACGCGTGTTATTGAGTACCAAACTGGCGGGGCTTTGAGCTGGGAATAAGCTCTATGAAAAGTGCATCTGTTCTTGGCAGATGCACCAAACCCATAGATTAAAAATTAAATTAGAGATTTACCTATGGCTGACGGAGATGGAACAAATTTAAAACTCAAACAGATTGCTGCTAAGAAAAAAGAGGAGCAGCGATCTGAAGAGCTTATCGAAACGCTTGCTGAGCTGAATAATAGCGTATGCAATATCAGTAAGTTATTGCAACAGCTTCAGAGAAATATTGCTCGGGAACGGATGCATGAAGTAGCGCCTGCATCTGCTAGAACACTACATTAGGGGCTCATGATGCAGGCATTAAATAAAGATAAAAAAAGTCAAAATGAAATTGCGGACCAACGACGAACACTATCAAGTGCAGACAATGTAGTAAGTTACTCCACACCGTTTTTCCGCCCTGCCACTCAAGTAAATCCCAACAACGCTTGGCTTAGAAGAATGACTCGCATAGTGAGACACTTGCGTGATGACCTCTCGAGAATGCACCCCCAGGAAAACATGCCCACCACCTGGATGATTCGTTGTTTGTTAGCAAGCCTGACTTTTAATGAAAGCGCTTCGGTTGATATCAACCAATATACGCTCACTGATGAACAATGGGATAAAACACTTGTCCGTTTTATGCAAAAGCTGGCGGATTACAGCACTTCACCAAAACACATTCGTAGTGCCTTCTATGAGTTAGATGGGTTTACACCTTTATTTCCCAATCAGGAATTGTTTAGTCCAAAACATGCGCATAGATTTGCCGAGCTTTCTTTGTCTTATTTGGAGACAACCATAAGCGAAGCGATATAAATCTCGAGCCCTGCCACTTCACTTCTGCGCCATCAACCTGGCGCCCAACCCCTCTTTATTTGATTTTATAGCTATTTTGTCGTCCTAGACAACCTTAAGAAAGCTCCTTGCTCGCCGATATACCAATTACTGACATGCACTGTAGTCAATGTCTTACAAGACCTAGTGACAATATCCTCTTCTGATTGTGCGGCCAAAAGCCGAGAATATGCATCAACAAGGAAGTGAGCAAGGAAGAAAAGCGACCAGGAAAGGTCAAGGGAAGCGCCCCTTCTTAATCAAGGATGATAAAGGGAATAGAGAGGGGAAGGCCAGGAAGGTCAATGGAAGCATCCTGAAATGGATTTTAGGTGTAAATAAAAGTCACACTCCAGGAGCGGTAAGTAGCATGGATGTGCCCACTCCAATGGAGTGACTTGAAAGGAAGCAAAAACGATTTTATGGAATGAAGTCGGAACGCCTATTTTGCAGGAAAGCTTTTAAATATGTTAACGCAAACATGAGCAAAGGATAGCTCGCAGTGGTTTGCGTTATTCATATTACAATTTTCTCTCAATCGACAAATGCAGAAGTCCCGCAACCGACAGGGAATCAGTGATTTTATTTTCAAGAACCAGCTGAACTGCTTGCTTCAAAGGTAATTTTATCAGCTCTATATCTTCAGAATCTTCCAATGCTTGTTTACCAAACTCCAATTCTTCCGCAATAAAAATAAAGCCCTCTTCGTCTGTTACAGAATTCGATTGATGCAAACTTCTAAGCAATTTCCATTTATGCGCAATTATTCCGCACTCTTCTTCCAATTCTCTTTTCGCAGCATCCAATAACGCCTCGTGTTCCGCAGCACCACCTTCCGGAATTTCCAAGGTATAACAGTCCAAAGTATAACGACTTTGTTTTACTAACCAGGTATTCCCTTGGTCATCAATTGGGATTACTCCTACCGCCCTATTTTTAAAATGCACACGCCCGTAAATACCTGGTGTATTATTAGGCGTAAGCACCTTTTCGTGAGTCACTTTGATCCAGGGGTTTTCATACACTTCTTCACTACTTAATTTCTGCCACCCTCCTGTAAGGACGCTAGTTTCACTTTTTTCTTTCATATTATTCCTTTTTATTACTCTCCCACACGAACTGCTTCTGACCTTTTGTCATCGGGAATTTTCTCAAAATCTGAAAATTGGATATTACCCTTATCATCGCGCCACTGATAAATTTTTACCGGCTCAGAAGCGGTTGTGGTTTGACTATTAACATTGAAACTATCTTCGTTACGATTATTAGTATCTGAATTTTCCGGCATGGCACTTTGCTGGTTTTCGATCTGACTAAAATCATAATTTGAAGTATCCAACTCCAACACATGGTTCACTAATATCTGCACTTTTTCATTGGCAAGCAAAGCCACCGGATCACCGGATTCCACTAACTTCTTAACTTCAGGATCACGCAAAATACGCATCATTTCTGGATCATGCTTTACAATTTGCATTTTCTGCCACACTTGAGTGAGATACAAAGCAACTTCACGCTCACCGAGTTTTTCTTTATCGCTTTGATTGTTCAAAAGTTGTTGCATGCCTTTTTGTTGACTCAAGGCAATGAAACTCTGCAACTGCATAAGTCCATTTATGTCATTTCGAATCATTAAATTATGAGCTTGTCCATCTTGAATAAAAGTTTTTAACTCGGAAGAGCTTGATAAAGATTGCAACGCGCCAACAAAAAGTTCCGGATCATTAAATAAGGCTTTGCTGGCCTGAGCTTTAATCCCCCCTACTCCGGCGAGATCGATTCCTTTTTCCGCTACAGCCCCGACAACTTTTTTTGCTTGATATTCAAGTGGACTGCTTTGTATTTCCAATTCAAATGCAG
>JBNKVX010000071.1:0-5824 GCA_050299435.1 Cellvibrionaceae bacterium
GCCAATTTCCAGGACTGTTTCACCCTGTGCTTCAAGTAAGGTTTTGGCTTTTTCAACATCAGACTTAGCCACACAGATGACCATGCCTATTCCACAATTGAAGGTTCTGGCCATTTCTTTAGCTTCAACATTGCCGCGTTGCTGCAGCCACGAAAAAATATCTGGCAGTGTCCAGCTGGCACAATCGATTACGGCTTTGCAATCTTCTGGCAAGACGCGAGGAATGTTTTCGCTCAAGCCGCCGCCAGTTATGTGGGCGAGGGCGTGAACATCAATATTCTTGATGAGTTCAAGGATAGCTTTAACGTAAATTTTGGTGGGTGCCATCAGGGCATCTTTTAGCGGAATGGCTGAAGGTGCTTCACCAAGTAATTGGTTTAAATCGGCACCACTCACGGCCAGTATTTTGCGAATCAAGGAATAGCCGTTTGAGTGGGGGCCGCTCGAAGCCAAAGCTAATATTGCATCGCCTTCCTCAACCTTGCTTCCATCCAAAATTTTTGATTTCTCAACAATACCAACACAAAATCCCGCCAGATCATAGTCGTCATCGTTGTACATGCCAGGCATTTCGGCAGTTTCGCCACCAACGAGGGCGCAAGACGATTGGGCGCAGCCCTCTCCAATACCCTTAACAACCTGGGTTGCCACTTCAACCGATAATTTGCCACAGGCGTAGTAATCCAAAAAAAACAGCGGCTCAGCTCCGCCAACAATCAAGTCATTCACACACATGGCAACCAGATCGATGCCAATGGTATCGTGCTGGTTAAGGTCCATTGCCAATTTAAGCTTCGTACCAACGCCGTCTGTGCCAGACACCAGCACAGGCTCTTCATAGCCTTTGGGAAGTTCAAATAAGGCACCAAAGCCCCCAAGGCCGGCCAATACTTCCGGGCGGCGGGTGCGTTTAGCGATAGCTTTGATATTTTCTACGAGGGCATTGCCAGCGTCGATGTCGACACCAGCATCTTTATAACTGAGTTGTTTGGCTGAGGGGCTCATAAGGCAATAGATCTGTTTACAAAAAGGCCGACATTTTAACAGCATCCACCGTGAGAGGGCATGTTAAAATGCTTCTTCAATTTCTGAGGACAACCCAGTGAAAAAGATTCTCTTATGTTGCCTTGTATTCCTGTCAGTCTCTGTCTTCGCGGCAGATTCACTTGAATACTTTCAAGCTGTTGTACCTGTAACCTCCCAAAGTGCGGAAAACCGCAAGTTCGCCGCGCAAAAGGGTATGCAAGAAGTCGTAATCCGTTTGAGTGCATCAGAAGAGGTCTTAAAGAATGAAACCGTAAAAGCGGCAATTGATCGCGCGCAATCTTATCTTGAGCAGTTTCAGTTTCGTACGGTTCAGGATGAAGAACTCAAACGTAAAGGTTACAAGGAAGAAATGTATTTGGTTTTTTCGCCAGCCCTGATTCAAAAACTACTTCGCGATAAAGCGCGTGTCAGGTACTGGGCGGTAGGAAACAGGCCCACTATCCTGGTGTGGTTGGTTGAAGACCACCCACAGTTTGGCAAGCAACTCCTCAATGCAAGCAGTGTTGACGAAGAGGGAAATATTCATCCCCTTATCGCGGAAGTTCAAAAAGCCGCCAAAGCTCGCGGCTTACCCCTGGAATTTCCGGTGCTGGATTTAGAAGATCAAATGGCGATTTCGTCACGCGAGGTGTGGCAGTTGAATGAAGAGAAAATTCGCGAAGCCTCACAACGATACGCCGCACCTGTAATTTTAATTGGTCGTTATTCAACAACCTCACGTGATGAGTTGTGGTCAACGTGGCAATACTTTCATTTGGGTTATCAGCAAACCTGGGATGTGCGTGAAAAAGAATTGGACGCGTTTGCCGATTCAGCGCTGGCACCCTTAAATACCTTTCTTGCACAACGCTATGCAATTTTGCCGGGGTCGCTAACTTCAGATGCCGATCTTGTGATGCGATTAGAAGGTATTAATACGTTTAAACAGTATCGACAATCACTGGACTACTTAAATGGTTTGGCGATGGTGTCTCATGTTGAAATTATAGAAGCCAAGGAGGGAGAGCTCTTATTGGCGGTGGATTCCGAGGCGGACTTAGAGAGATTTAAAACATCCGTTCAATTGGATAGAAAAATTGAATTTCAACGGCAACAACACGATATTCCCGAGTGGCAAATGTTGCCGGAAGGCACACGTGAAAACCCGGTACACTTTTTGTGGTCAGGCTCCTAAGTAATGGGTAGGGTACCCATTCAGTTAAGCCTAGGTGTTACGCTTAAAGATGAGTGCACCTTTGATAATTTTTATGCTGCTTCCGAAGTCAATGTGCAAACCTTGCAAGCATTAAAAAAATTTTCCCTGAAAGAAAGTGAAAAAAATATTTTAATCTGGGGTGCGCCTGGTTCAGGTTTAACACATTTATTACAAGCAGTATGTCACGAAGTATGGGACGCAGGAACAAGCGTTCAATACCTTCCTCTTCGTGATATGTTGGGATTTTCTGCACATGAAATTTGTGATGGGCTTGAAGAAGCAGAATATGTCTGTCTTGACGGCGTCGACCAAATTTGTGGCGTGAAAGAATGGGAAATCGCACTTTTCCATCTCTATAACAATATCAAAGATGCGGGTCATCACCTGCTTATCTCTTCGCATACCAGTCCACCTTCATTGCCCATAGTCTTGGCTGATCTACGCTCACGAGTATTGGGCTGTGTGCGCTTTCATGTGGAAAGTATGGGAGATAATGAAAAGCAAACCGCAATGATCATGCGCACCGCGGCGCGCGGCCTGGAATTGCCAGGAGAAGTGGCTCGATTTATCTTGAGCAGAGCTTCGCGCGATACCAATGAGCTTTTTTATATGTTGGATGTACTGGATGAAGCATCCTTGCAACATCAACGTAAATTAACCATTCCTTTTGTAAAAGAAGTCTTAAATTTAAAATAGTGTGATTGCGCTTAAGGTGCCAGGCATTCTATACATTGCGTTAAGATTTCGTTGTGTAATCCTTTCGGTAAACGAATGTCCTGAATTTGCAGTGTAAGCAATTCTGAAAAACTCGAAGCAAACTCACTGTCGGCGTCGAGCCCTAAAGTAGAATTCACAAAAGCATGACTGATGCGCTCTCCAACAGTGTTGGAAGCTTGCAGCAGTGATCGCATAATCTGTTCTCTTGTGGAAAGGGGCTTAACAATTTCCTTCACTTCATAATCAGTGAGGTTTAAGTTTGCGGCCGCTGCACCTACAACATCTTTTAGTGATCCCAAATTATCAATTAAACCTAATTCTTTTGCAGTTGCCCCAGTCCACACACGACCTTGAGCAATTTCATGAACGGCTTCTAAATCCATTGCGCGAGCGTCTGAAGTAATAGTGAGAAAAGTCTCGTAAATATTATCCACACTGGTTTGCAGTAAGATCTTGATTTCGTCAGACATCGGTCTGTCGAGCCGCAGTGATCCTGCCAGTTTCGTTGTGGCAACGCCATCAGTGTTAATTCCAATTTTTTTGATTGACTCGCTGTAATTGGGATACAAGCCCCACACACCGATTGATCCTGTAATCGTTGCTGGTGTTGCCCAAATTTCGTCGGCGGGGGTGGAAATCCAGTAGCCTCCTGACGCAGCCACGCTTCCCATTGAAATATAAATTGGCATACCCGCTGCTTTGGTTTCAAGGAGTTCCTGACGAATAATTTCCGATGCAAAGGCGCTGCCACCACCACTGTCTACCCTCAATACCAGTGCTTTGATGCTGTTATCTTCTCGTGCTTGACGAATAAGCTTCGCTAGACTTTCACCGCCAATATTGCCTGCGTGTTGTTCGCCTTCCATGATGGTACCCGTTGCGACGATTAAACCGATATTGTTTTCGGCGTGGCCAAAAGGATTGACTTTTTCCAGCGCAAGATAGTCTTTCATGTGAATGCCGGCAAAACTATCACCCGCTTTATTTTTGCCAAAACGTTCGATTAATGTTTCACGCAACTGTTTACGCGTAAGTGCGAGATCCACCAGGCCGACGTTTTCTGAAAATTTCGCGTGAGAGCCACCAAATTTTTTAAATTCCTGGGGCATCGTGGCAATGAAATCATTGATTGCGCCATTGGGTAAATTGCGAGCGCTTTCAATGCGGCTGGTGTAGCGTCCCCAAAGTTCATTCAACCAACGCGTGTTGTGTTCACGCGAGGCGGACGACATCTTTGATTCAGTATAAGGTTCAATCGCATCTTTATATTCACCCGCGCGAAACACATGGAATTTTAACGAAAGCTTGTCGGCCGCATCTTTAAAATAATTTCGATAAATACCATAACCTGTAAGCAACACTGCGCCCAGTTCATTAACGTAAATCTCATCTGCGTAACTGGCTAGATAATATTGTTGTTGAGAATAGTAATCAGAGAAGGCAACAACTGGCTTCTTGCTTGCTTTGAAATCATCTAGGGCTTCACCTATTTCTGTAAGTTTACTTATTCCGCCACCCTGTAGATGATTTAAATTCAAAACAATTCCGGTAATACGATCATCTGTTTTAGCTTTCTCAATACTTCGGATCACATCGCGAACGCGCGTTTCCGGTTCTTGATTTTGATCCATGGTTAAATCGAGCAGGGAGGGCTGATAAGTCAGTTCATCAACTAGTAGGCCAGTGGGGGCAATAAATAACGCATCATTTTCAGGAATTTGTGGTTTGGGTGCGCTGGCGATAGTGATGATAAGTATTAACAATAAAAACAAAAAAATGATATTGACCAATGCATTTCTTATAAAGCTGATAATTTTTCCAGCATAACTGAAAATATTTAGAATATTTTTCACGCCGAAGACTCCTGATTATTAAGTATTGGTTCCTTTACGGGTGGGGTGGCAGCTGTTTGTACCAGGCGATGTTGCAACCAGCGGCTGCACAACATTGCCAAAATAAAAAGTAACACAGTGTTCGCGACAAAAAGGTATTCCCAAATTCCGGCTGTAGATTTAAAGCTGTTATCCACAGCAACGACAAAATAGAGCAATATCAAAAAACAAAACCAGCTATAACTACGATAATAAGATCTTGCTAAGCCTGGTAGAAAAACCAGAATCGGTAAACATTGCAGTATCCAGATCGACCAAATCCCGCCATCAGTATGTGTGATTTGTGAATAGGTGAATAACATAATGAGTTGTAAGTAAAAAAAGCCAAAGAGACCTTGCCCCCATTTGACTTTGGTATTCAAGTGCTGAATCGGTTTGCCCTTCATTTTTTTGTGTTATCCAGACTCAAGCCGACGCGCAAGCTCAAGCCCAATGTCGCAATGCGTTTTCCAAAGGCTTTGCATAGTGTTTTTTCGTCATCACTCAAGGGTCTGTCTGCATGGGATCCTGCAATATGCGAAGGCCCATACGGTGTGCCACCTGTTTGTGTTGTGTTGAGTGCATTTTCGCTGTAAGGAATACCGCAAACTAGCATGCCGTGATGCAAAAGCGGCAGCATCATGCTGAGCAAGGTGCTTTCTTGTCCGCCGTGCATTGTTGCAGTTGAAGTGAATACGCCAGCAGGCTTTCCTATCAAATCACCATTGACCCACTGGCTAGCGGTGCCATCCAGAAAATATTTAAGGGCGGCAGCCATATTGCCAAAACGTGTTGGGCTTCCCAGTATTAAACCTGCACAGCCCCGCAAATCGTCCTCGCTACAATATAAATCACCTTCTTCTGGAATTTTTGCTTCACTGATTTCTGTTTTGGCTGAGACTGCAGGAACCGTCCGCATACGCGCTTCGATCCCAGACACCTCTTCCACGCCACGAGCAATAATTTCTGCCATAGATCGGGTGGCACCGTGAAG
>JBNKVX010000071.1:5834-17262 GCA_050299435.1 Cellvibrionaceae bacterium
AATAAGAATGTAAGGTGAGGTGTTATTCATAGTAGTGAAAGTACGTTTTCTGGTGGTCGCCCCAATACGGCAGTTTTACCTTTTACCACTATCGGTCGTTCTATCAACTTGGGTTCTTTGGCCATTGCAGCAATCAAATCTTTCTCCTTCAATGCCGGGTTGCCGAGCGCCTGCTTTTTGTATGCGTCTTCACCTTTTCTCAATAATTCACGGGCAGTGATTCCCAGTTTTTTCAAAAGCCCTTGTAAGTCCGCTTCATTAGGTGGGGTATCGAGATATAAAATAATCTCTGGCTCAACGCCTCTCTCTTGCAATAGAGCCAATGTTTGTCTGGACTTGGAGCAGCGAGGATTATGGTAAATAGTGAATTTATTGCTCATAGGGCCTAACATGTGAGTTTAGAAGTGAAAATCTTGATAAGAATGTATTGTAACCTGGCTTGAGGGGAGGCATAAGTTGCTGTCGAAAGAATCTTTAACTCATTTTATCAAGGCCGTGTGGACTTTTATCCGCAACCTTGCCCACGAATTTATGGATAAAGGTTGCCAGAAAAGCGCCGCGGCACTGACCTATATGACCTTGTTTGCGCTTGTGCCCTTGATGACAGTGACTTATTCCATGTTTTCACTTTTTTCTGTTTTCGACGGCGTGGCAATGCAGTTGCAAAACCTGATTTTTTCGCACTTCGTCCCACAAACCGGTGGAGAAGTGCAAAAGTATTTGAGTAATTTTTCTTCACAGGCGCGCAGTTTAACCGGCTTTGGCGTGGGCATTTTGGTAATCACAGCCTACTTAATGCTAACCAATATCGAGAAAACCTTTAACACCATTTGGGGCGTGAAGAAGGCGCGTCGTGGATTATCGAGTTTTTTGCTGTATTGGGCAGTGTTAAGTATTGGGCCGTTGCTACTCGGTGCTGGCCTGGTGATGAGTACTTATTTGTTATCCTTGAAATTGGTCGTGAGTGAGTTTGATCAGTTGGGTGTGAGCACCTTATTGTTTCGCTTGTTGCCCATCGCTATGACCAGCGCAGCATTTACCTTGTTATTTGCCGCCGTGCCCAACTGCCGGGTACCGATTCGCGATGCTGCCATAGGGGGTGTGTTGACGGCTTTATGCTTTGAAGCACTGAAAATGGTGTTTGCCGTTATTGTTGCCAAATCAAGTATTAAATTGGTTTACGGTGCCTTTGCAGCGGTTCCTTTGTTTTTAATGTGGATCAATCTCCTGTGGACCATCATCCTTTCAGGTGCGGTATTTGTTAGAACTCTGGCAGAAAAAGGCTATAAAAATCGTGCTTCGCGTCTTACCACTTTGGCTGCAGTCTTGCGCTGTCTGGCCATATTCAGAGAGAGATCGCTCACTGGCATGCATGTTAGTGACCGCGACTGTGTGGCAACAGGTGTCAGTCTTGTTCAATGGCAGCATTTGCGGGACTTGTTGACGAGCAATAACTGGATTGCTGTGACAGACAATGGCAACTACGTTTTATGTCGAGATCTGGCGAGAGCGAATCTTTGGGATTTGGCGAAAATGGTAAACATGAATGTGAATGAGCCAATTCCAGATAAGATTGAAGGTGAGCCTCATTGGTGGGCTGACTATGCACAGCGACTGAGAGACAGTCTTCAGCAGAGCCGTGCAGCTTTTGATGTTTCGCTTGAAGAGTTTTACGCAAAGCCCAGCACAGCGGGAGAGGCTAGCTATACTAAATAAAGGATCCAATCGAGTTTTGGCCTTTATGACAACCCCGATACTGATATGCGATGACTCCAACATGGCGCGTAAGCAAGTGCTGCGTTCGCTGCCATCGTCTTGGGATGTGGAGGTGTCCTACGCCACAAACGGTGTTGAGGCCCTGGAAGTGATTCGCTCAGGCAAAGGTGAAATGGTTTTTCTCGATCTCACAATGCCAGAGCTTGACGGCTATGGCGTACTTGAAACCATCAAGGAAGAAGGGCTGAAATCCGTCATAATTGTTATTTCAGGCGACATACAGCCGGAAGCTCAAGCGCGGGTTCAGGCCTTGGGAGCCCTCGATTTTATTAAAAAACCCATCAATCCCCAGAAACTGGAAGAAACCCTCAACAAATTCGGTTTATTATAGAAAAACTCGATTCTCTCTCCAAGTACAACACAAACAAGTACAAGATAAATGAAACTATCGAAGTTTGGTCAACAGCTCAGCGCTGAGTCTGGCATTGTCAATCTTATGGAAGATTTGGGGAATGCGCTGAATGTGAATCCGGATCTGCTCTTTATGGGTGGGGGTAATCCCGCCAGGATTCCAGCATTCGAAGCCATCATTGCCGCAAAATTAAAAAAAATAGCGGATCAACCTGAACTGCTGCATAAACTTGTCGGGACTTATCAAAGTCCACGCGGTTCAGAAGAATTGCGCGCAGAACTTGTTAAATTTTTTCGTGATCAATGTGGCTGGCCGCTGAGTGAAAAAAATATTGCCTTGGCTAATGGAAGCCAAAGTGCTTTTTTTATTTTACTCAACATGTTTGCAGGTGATAACGGAAAAATGTGTTTTCCCCTGATGCCAGAATATCTTGGATACAGTGACCAGGGGGCCATCGCCAATATGTCCGTGGCCTGCAAACCGCTGATAAAAGAACTGGACGCGCAGACATTCAAATACCACATCGATATCGATGCGGTAAAAAAAGTGACTGATGTAGCGGCTTATTGTGTTTCACGACCGACGAACCCTTCAGGCAATATGCTTGCGCCAGAAGAGCTTGATGCTTTGTGTCAATTAGCCAAAGAAAACAACACACACCTTTTGTTGGATTGTGCCTATGGTTCACCGTTTCCGGGTGTGGTGTATGAGCAAGTAGAAAGTTATTGGAATGAAAAATTAATTACGGTTTTAAGTTTGTCCAAGTTGGGTTTGCCGGGGGCACGTACGGGAATTGTAATAGCTAGTGAAGAAGTTATAGAGAACTTTTGCCAAATAAATACCATTGTAAGTTTGGCAAACGGCAACCTTGGGCCAGTATTACTTACTGAATTGTTGAAGTCGGGCGAGTTGCCCACTATTTGTGAGCATTTGATTTGTTCGCACTACCGCACTCAACGTGATTTTGCCATTGCGCTTTTGAAAGAGAAGCTCTCCTCCTTACCTTACAAATTACACAAAGCCGAAGGCGCATTTTTTCTGTGGATATGGTTTGAGGGTTTGCCTATCAGTACAGCAGAGTTATATCAAAAACTTAAAGAGAGATCGGTTTTGATCATGCCGGGTGAACATTTCTTTTTTGGTTTGGAGCAGTCCGGCGCCTGGGCTCACAGTAAGGAATGTGTTCGATTAACGTATTGTCAAAGTCAGGATGTATTAGAGCGAGCTATCGGTATTATGGCGGAAGTGTTGCGCGAATTATTTGAAGCGAAATAAATTACTTAATCTGTCGTTCCTCGAGCATTGCATATATTTCGAAAAGTATTTCATTCAGGTTTTTGTTAATGTCGACGGTGATGACATCACTTTCACCAGTAGGATCTTCCATTGAATCAAATTGACTGTCGAGTAAAGAGTCCGGCATAAAGTGATTTTCTCTGGCATTCATACGTTCTAATATAACTTGTTGAGAGCCCTTGAGATAAAGGTAAATAGTTTGCATGTCAGTATTGCGTAAAATTTTTCGATGCGCAGCTCTTAAACCGGAAAAGGCAAGCGTGCAGCTTTTATTTCGTTGCGCCAGTATTTGCACATACTCGCGCATGGAATGTACCCAGGGTAAGCGCATGGCGTCTGTTAGCGGTTTGCCCGCAGCCATATGCACTTTATTTTCTTCGCTGTGAAAATCATCCGCATCAAGAAACTGAAAGTTAAAGTGTTCTGCAAGCGCTTGAGCAATGGTTGTTTTGCCGCAACCACTTACGCCCATGCAAATTAAAGCAACGGGCTTCTCACTTATCTGGGTTGTGCTGCTCATATAATTATGTACTGCGACCTACAGATTATTGCATGCTAGTCAACGAGTCGTGCGATTTAACGTCAACAGATAATTCATTTTCACTGTTATTCATAATTATAGAAAATGAGAACCAAGCTTAACGCCAATTTTTCTCCCACGCCACCATAACTTTTTGTGGATACCAATATTCGCCGTAACTTCCGTTATAGCGCGCCAGGGCTTCACCCCAATTACCATCGGCCTTATCGAGATAATGTTTTAAAATAGTGCATCCGTAACGAAGGTTGGTTTGAATATCCATAAGATTGTCATCGTCGCGTCCTATTTCTTTTTTCCAAAATGGCATCACTTGCATCATACCTTGTGCGCCGACACGAGATACGGCAAAGCGATCAAAAGCGCTTTCAATTTGAATTACAGCCAACACAAATTCCGGGGGAACTTGAACTTGCTTCGCGGTGCGATGTATTTCTTTGAGTAAATGTAAGCGTTTATCCGGGTCTTTAATGTATTTTTCCAGTACGGCAGATTTTTGTACGAGCCAGACTTCGGCGTCAAAACGATCTTCAAAGCTGTCGGCTTGTGAAATAGTAGCTATGAGTTTTGCGCGCAATTCATCATCAACTTCGGGTTGAGTTTTGCTGACTGATTTGGGTTCCTGCGCAGAGGCCAGCAAACAAATTGTGGTTAAACCCAGAATGAATGTATGAATTATTTTATTCATTATTAGACTTTTCCAAGAATAAAATTCAGTGCGTCATCCGCTGCTATGTTCTGACTTTCTTTATGACTACGTCCTTTATATTCAACTGTTTTATCGGCCAGGCCACGATCCCCAACAACAATACGGTGAGGAATGCCAATTAATTCTATGTCCGCCAACATGGAACCCAGGCGTGCTTTGCTTTCATCCATGTAGAGCACTTCAACACCGGCTTTTTGTAATTGCTCGTACAAATTTTCACAAAATTGTTTTACTTCATCAGATTTATTGATATTGATGGGAACCAGCGCAATTTGAAAAGGCGCAATGGCCTGGGGCCAAATGATGCCGTTGTCATCATGATTTTGTTCGATTGCAGCAGCAACGATGCGGGTGACACCAATGCCATAACAGCCCATACTCATCACCTGATCCTTACCGTTTTCATCCAGCACCGAGGCCTTCATTGCCGTAGAATATTTTGTGCCTAATTGAAAAATATGCCCAACCTCGATGCCGCGTTTAATTTCGATTTGGCCTTTGCCGTCGGGGCTGGCATCGCCGACTACAACATTGCGAAGATCTTCAATACGGTAGTTGCTCACATCCTGCCAGTTTGCATTTTTAAAATGCACATCATTTTTATTGGCGCCGCACACAAAGTTAATTAATGTGGCGGCACTGCGGTCGGCGATGATTTCTATGTTTAATCCAATTGGACCGAGAGAGCCAACTTTCGCGTTGAGTTCTTTTGCAACACGTTCTTCATTTGCAAAGTTGAGCGGCGAAGCCACGCCCTGGAGTTTTGCCGCTTTAATTTCATTTAAAGCGTGATCGCCACGCAATACCAAAGCAACAAGTGGCGGAGTTTCGCCTTCTTGGGCTTCACCTAAAACAATCAAGGTTTTCACGCATTTGTCTGCGCTGACTTTAAGAAAATTGCTGACTGCTTCTATCGATTTTTGCTGAGGTGTAGAGACTTCTTCAGGTGCCAATATTTTTTCCGATGATGGCGAAGGAGCGAGGGCTTCAGCCATTTCCACGTTTGCAGCGTAGTCGCTGGCGTTGCTAAACGCGATGGCATCTTCACCGCTTTCGGCGAGCACATGGAATTCGTGTGAGCCTGAACCGCCGATTGAACCAGTGTCAGCGAGTACGGGGCGATATTCAAAACCAATGCGATCAAAAATATTGCAGTAGGTGCGATGCATAACAGCATACGTTTCCTGCAAGCAAGCCTGATCAATATGAAAAGAATAGGCATCCTTCATAATAAATTCGCGCGAACGCATTACACCAAAACGCGGACGTACCTCATCGCGAAATTTAGTTTGAATCTGGTAAAAGTTCGCAGGCAATTGTTTGTAGCTTTTTATCTCATTGCGCACAAGATCTGTGATGACTTCTTCGTGAGTGGGGCCAAGACAAAAATCGCGATGGTGTCTATCTTTTAAGCGCAAGAGCTCCGGACCAAATTGATGCCAGCGCCCACTTTCTTCCCACAGTTCGCTGGGTTGCACAACCGGCATCAAAACTTCTTGCGCACCGGATTTATCCATCTCTTCACGAATAATATTTTCCACCTTGCGCAGCACGCGCAAGCCCAGCGGCAACCAGTTGTATAAACCCGAAGCGAGTTTGCGAATCATCCCGGCTTTAAGCATCAGTTTGTGGCTAATGACTTCAGCGTCGGCGGGCACTTCTTTCTGGGTGGCAATTAGATACTGGCTTGCGCGCATGGTTTACTTCTCTTAATAGCGGTTTATTTTATGCTTAAAGGCGCCTATTCTAAGGGCATAGACGGAAGTGAGGAATACCTATGTTTGCATTACACCCGGATCTGCAAAAAGATACCTATACCGTAGGCCAATTTAAACTCTCGCTCATACTCCTTAGTAAGGATGCCAACTACCCTTGGTTAATACTGGTGCCCAAACGCGAAAAAGTGCGGCAAATCCATCATTTGATGGAAGAAGAGCAAATACAGCTTATTAAGGAATCCTCGCATTTAAGTGAAGTCATGACTTCTATATACGCACCCACCACCATGAATATTGCGGCCTTAGGCAACATTGTCCCGCAGTTGCATGTTCATCATGTCGCGCGCTTCAAAGACGACCCCGCTTGGCCAAAACCCATTTGGGGAGCGGTAGCAGCGAAAGAATACGAAGCGCAAAAACTGGAAGAACGCTTGGAAGGCTTACACTCGTCATTGGTTGGGGAAGGGTTTCAGGCCTGGTGCGGGGCGGAGGATGATCCCGGGTCTAATCAGGGGTTCTTTACGCCTTAATCTTGAATTTTGGGAAGTTTTAATACTGGAGTCTTAGTTTTGGAACAAGTCTGACGGTGGATCAGCCCTTCAAAACATGCAAATGTATCGAAAGCCTGCCCCACCGCCAAGCGGTATGGCATTAAACTACTAAATCTTACTCTGCCATTTCCTTCAATTTTTTCAAAGGACGAATCTTCACTTGAATGCTGGCAGGCTTAGCTTTGAACATAGTCTCTTCGCCAGTGAAAGGATTGATCCCTTTACGAGCTTTGCGCGCAGGTTTCTTAACAGTCAGGATTTTGAAAAGACCTGGCATTACAAACTCACCACAAGCACGCTTGCCAACATGACCGGCAATAATGTCGGTTAACTCATCCAGAACCGCAGCAACCTCTTTACGTGAAAGCTCAGTGCTTTCAGAAATTTGGTTCAGGATTTGAGACTTGGAATAACGCTCTTTTACATTCTTAACCGCTTTTGCTGGAGCGGCTTTCTTGGCAACTTTTTTTGCTGCTTTCTTAGCGGGTGCTTTTTTCTTTACTGCTTTCTTGGCAGCGGCTTTTTTTGCAGGAGTTTTTTTCTTTGCTGGTGCTTTTTTGCGTGCAGCCATAGTACCTAACCTCATAAATGGTTTTTTATTGAAAAAATTTCGCGTATTCAAGCAAAGTCATTTTGCTCTCCCCTCGCTTGTGCGTATATATAGTTTATTCGCTATCTCAGAGCAACATAAAAAAGCTTAAAAATAAGGGTTTTTTGCCTGTTTTCTTAAAAAAACCGGATTTTTTGCTAAAAAATGGTGTTTTTTAACCGAAGTGCCGTTTCGGTCCACTCTAAACAGCGAAAAAAGTGGGATTGGGGGCTAGCAAAAACCCGCAAAATGTAGGCTTATCTCATCCTAATCTGTGGGGTATAATGCCCGGCCATTTTTTGGGTGGCAGCCTAATAGATAAGAATATAGTGAGAGATTTATGCCTATATATGAGTATGTCTGTGACGCCTGCGGCCACGAGCTGGAGGCTCTGCAAAAAATAAGTGAAGACCCTTTGCGCACCTGTCCGGAGTGTGCAAAAGAAGCCTTAAGAAAAAAAGTTTCGGCCGCGGCTTTCCGCCTTAAGGGGAGTGGATGGTACGAAACGGACTTTAAGTCGGGTAATAAAAAAAATCTGGCCGGTGAGCCGGATAAAAAGTCGGGCGAAAAGGCTGAGACTGCGAGCAAAGACAGCAAATCGGAAAGTAAAGCCGAAAGTAAGTCCGAATCCAAATCGGAAAGCAAACCCGCCAAGAGCGATTCCAGCAGCAATAATGCTGCAAGCTAATTAGGTTAACCAAATGCGTAGTGTGTATTGTGGGGTATTAAATGCCTCGAACATAGATCAAGAAGTGACCCTCTGTGGATGGGTAGACCGTCGTCGCGATCATGGCGGAGTGATATTTATCGATTTGCGAGATCGTGACGGCATAGTCCAAGTGGTCTTTGATCCAGACGGCCAGGAAAATTTTGCCCTGGCCGACAAGGTTCGCCCTGAGTACGTGCTGCAAGTAAAAGGCAAAGTACGCGCGCGCACTGAATCAACAGTCAATCCCAATATGCCTACCGGCGAGATTGAGGTCTACGGCACAGGTCTGCAAATATTGAACACCGCAGAAACGCCGCCGTTTCAGTTGGATGCTTACACCAATGTGGGCGAGGATGTGCGTTTAACCTATCGTTATCTGGATTTGCGCAGGAAGGATATGCAGCGCAGCCTGCGCTTGCGCTCCAAAATCACCACCGCTATTCGCAACTATATGGATAGCCACGGGTTTCTTGATATTGAAACGCCCATCTTAACCCGGGCAACACCTGAAGGCGCACGCGACTACCTTGTGCCTTCGCGCACCCAGGAAGGCAAATTTTTTGCCTTACCGCAATCACCACAACTCTTTAAACAACTTTTAATGGTTTCCGGTTTTGATCGTTACTATCAAATCGCCAAATGTTTTCGTGATGAAGACTTGCGGGCAGACCGCCAACCTGAATTTACCCAGATCGATATCGAAACTTCATTCATGAATGAAGAAGAGATTATGGGTATCACCGAAGACATGATTAAAAAGCTGTTTAAAGAAACCTTGGATGTTGACCTCGGTGAATTTCCGCGCATGCCATTTTCGGAAGCAATGGAAAAGTACGGCTCAGATAAACCCGATTTACGCATTCCACTTGAGTTAGTGGAAATCAAAGACTTAATGAAAGACGTGGAATTTAAAGTCTTTTCTGGCCCTGCTAACGATCCAAAAGGCCGAGTAACGGCCATGAAGGTGCCCAAGGGTGGAGAAATTCCTCGAAGAACCATCGATGCTTACACAAAATTTGTTGGCATTTACGGTGCAAAAGGTTTGGCCTATATAAAGGTGAATGATAAGGACGATTTAGAAGAAGGTCTGCAATCGCCCATCGTAAAATTTTTACCCACCGACGTACGCAAAGCGATATTGGAAAGAGTAGAAGCAGAAAACGGCGATCTGATTTTCTTCGGCGCCGATTCGCATAAAGTGGTCAGCGAAGCCCTGGGTGCTTTGCGCTGTAAGCTGGGTGAAGATCTTAATCTCTATACCAGTGAATGGGCGCCGCTTTGGGTAGTGGATTTCCCCATGTTTGAAGAAACGACCGATGGAGGCTTAACAGCCTTGCACCATCCTTTTACTTCACCTTCCTGTTCGGCAGAAGAGTTGGAAGCCAAACCCGCAGAAGCTTTATCCCGCGCTTACGACATGGTGCTAAATGGTACAGAGCTGGGTGGTGGATCAATTCGTATTCACAACCAGGCAATGCAGCAAAGCGTGTTTCGCGTTTTGGGCATTGGTGAAGAAGAGCAACGAGAAAAATTCGGCTTTCTATTGGATGCATTGCAATACGGCGCACCGCCTCATGGCGGCTTAGCTTTTGGTTTAGACAGATTGGTGATGTTGATGACCGGCGCAGATTCCATTCGCGACGTAATCGCCTTTCCAAAAACACAAACCGCAGCTTGCTTAATGACAGACGCACCAGGCGGCGTTGATAAAAAACAATTAGACGAACTGCACATTCGTTTAAAAGTGAAACCACAAGTAACACAAGAGAGTTAAATATGGCGGGTCACAGTAAGTGGGCGAACACTAAACATAGAAAAGCCGCGCAAGATGCCAAGCGCGCAAAAATTTTTACAAAAATAATTCGCGAACTCACTGTGGCCGCAAAAGCAGGTGGCGCACCTGAAGATAATCCAAAGCTTCGTGCTGTAATTGATAAAGCGCTCAGCGCAAATATGAAGCGTGACACTATCGATAAAGCGATTGCACGCGGAGCAGGCGGTGCCGATGACGCAAACTACGATGAAATCACCTATGAAGGTTACGGCGTTGGTGGCGTGGCTGTTTACGTTGAATGCTTAACCGACAACCGTAATCGTACCGTTTCTGAGGTGCGTCACGCTTTTACCAAACGCGGTGGCAATTTAGGAACGGATGGTTCAGTAGCCTATTTATTTTCTCGCGTCGGGCAAATGAGTTTCGAGCCCGGCACCGACGAAGAAAAAATCATGGAAGTTGCGCTTGAGGCGGGTGCAGAAGATATCGAGACAAATGATGATGGTTCAATCGATGTTACAACCGCCTTTGAAGACTATCTCAATGTAAAAGAGGCGATGATTGCAGCAGGCCTCGAGCCCGCCATGGCAGAAACCACCATGGTTGCCTCCACAGAAGTTCCCATCACGACAAAAGAAGATGCAGAAAAAGCTCTCGCACTCATAGATATGTTAGAAGATTTGGATGATGTGCAGAATGTGTATACCAATGCGGATATACCTGAGGAGTTTTTGGAATAAAAAAGTAAAAATCTTATAACTCGCATTCAAGCGCTTGTTTTAAAGTGATTTCCAGCTTTGTAAGACATAGCTTACAAAATCTATAAATATTTACTAAATTCAAAAAATCCACCATTGGCGCTTGTAACCCTCTACAAAGGTATATTAGTATCCTGTCGTGTAAGGAAACATATAAGGTATAAAAGGGAACCCAGATTGTCCCGCCCATAATCCTTACTGAACTAATCACAAAGAAGAAATTTTACTGGTGTCGCGCCAGGGGTGTTGTTTTGTCTGTTTTTTTGGGGGAAAAATGAAAACGTTATATATTCAATATCTTCTATGGGTTTTCAGGGAAGCCGGGATTAAGAAAACTCTTTGCACAATATTTGGATCAATAACTCAGAGAAACTGGGTTCTGAAAATTATCGTGGTATTACTTTTGCCCTTATCTATGGACTTATTTGCTGCTAGTCCAGGCGGTGTTTCAGGGAAAATAAAACAGATAACAATAAAAGAAACGGGTTACGTCTTAATTGCATTTGAAGCTGCACATGCAAACACCATGGAATGCGATCAACCCACATATATTGCTATTGCTAACAATAATGAAAACCGTGAATTAATGCTATCTATGTCGCTTACAGCATTTGCTGGAAAGTTTACTGCCAGTTATTGGGTGGTGGCGTGTTACGAA
>JBNKVX010000072.1:0-17185 GCA_050299435.1 Cellvibrionaceae bacterium
CAACATAAAAGCAATTTGAACAGTGGTTTTATTTTTTCAAACTTTGTTGTGGGAAAGTCCAATCAGCTAGGTTTGGCAGCAGCGAGTCAGGTAGCTGAAAATCCCGGTGATTCATACAACCCACTATTTATATACGGTGGGGTGGGTTTAGGTAAAACACACTTGATGCATGCCATTGGTAATGCGTTGTTGCAGCGTAAACCTGAAGCAAGGGTGGTGTATCTCCATTCAGAACGCTTTGTTGCTGACATGGTAAAAGCCTTACAATTGAATGCAATCAACGATTTTAAGCGATATTACCGTTCAGTCGATGCACTTCTTATTGATGATATTCAGTTTTTTGCAAATAAAGAACGCTCCCAAGAGGAGTTCTTTCACACCTTTAATGCACTTTTGGAGGGTGGTCAGCAAATCATCTTAACCTGCGATCGTTACCCAAAAGAAATAGTTGGTTTGGAAGAACGTTTAAAATCGCGTTTTGGCTGGGGTTTAACTGTTGCGATAGAGCCACCAGAGTTGGAAACCCGTGTTGCAATCTTGAAGCGTAAGGCAGAGCAGGCCGCGATGAATCTACCCAACGATGCGGCATTTTTTATCGCACAAAGAATTCGTTCAAATGTGCGAGAGTTAGAAGGGGCGCTAAAGCGGGTGATAGCGAATGCTCACTTTACAGGCAGGGATATCAGCGTGGAGCTGGTTAGAGAGGCGCTTAAAGATTTGCTGGCTTTGCAGGATAGGTTGGTAAGCGTTGACAACATTCAGCGTATTGTTGCGGAATACTATAAAATCAAGGTTTCCGATTTGCATTCCAAAAGACGAAGTCGTTCCGTTGCTCGGCCGCGGCAAGTGGCGATGTATCTTGCCAAAGATCTGACCCATCACAGCTTGCCGGAGATTGGTGAAGTGTTTGGGGGGCGTGACCATACCACAGTGTTGCATGCCTGCCGGAAAATCAAGGAACTTCTGGAATCTGATGCCGATATTCGGGAAGATGTTAAGAACTTGATGAGAACTCTCACAACCTAAATATTCAAATAAATCAGGACCACAACTAATGAAATTCACTGTTTCTCGAGAAGCAATATTGAAGCCCTTGCAGCTCGTTGCGGGTGTAGTGGAGCGACGGCAGACACTGCCTGTGCTTTCAAATGTTTTGATCGTACTCGAAAATGGCCAATTATCTTTAACTGGCACCGATCTTGAAGTTGAAATCGTTGGGCATCTTACCCTCGTTGGCGCCTCTGAAAATGGTGAAACAACTGTCCCAGCAAAAAAGTTTTTAGATATTTGTCGAGCCCTGCCGGAAGACGCAGAGATTGAATTCAATTTGGGTGAACAGAAAGCTACTGTGAAAAGTGGCCGCAGCCGTTTTTCTCTTTCTACTTTAGATGCGAATGAATTTCCTAGCGTGGAGCCAGGATCCAATGATCTCTCCATCACCTGCCAACAAAAAGAAATTAAACGCTTGATAGATCGCACCAGTTTTGCAATGGCGCAGCAAGATGTCCGTTACTATTTGAATGGCATGTTGTGGGAAGTGCGAACAGGTGAACTTCGCGCAGTCTCGACTGATGGTCATCGATTGGCAATGTGTACACGAAAAGTACCAGCTGATGTGAAAGAAGTGGTCCAGGCTATTTTGCCACGTAAGGGCGTAATCGAACTTTCCCGCTTGTTGACTGATAACGAAGATGAAGTGGAATTGGTTTTGGGCTCTAATCATCTCCGAGCAACAACGGCCGACTACACATTCACTTCCAAGCTGGTTGACGGCAAGTTTCCTGATTATGAGCGTGTTTTACCGAAAGGTGGCGACAAAATTGTTGTTGGCAACCGCTCAGACCTTAAACAAGCATTTGCCAGAACAGCGATTTTATCCAACGAAAAATACCGTGGCGTGAGACTAATTTTAGATGAAGGGCAGCTCACTTTGGTGGCAAATAACCCTGAGCAAGAAGAAGCAGAAGACCAGGTTAATGTGGATTACAGTGGCAGCAATCTTGAGGTGGGTTTCAATGTGAGTTACCTCCAGGATGTTACCAACGTACTCGACACGGAATCCATCAAGATTACTTTGTCAGACTCAAACAGCTCTGCATTGATAGAAGAGCCGGAAAATTCCGATTCAGCTTATGTAGTGATGCCAATGAGGCTTTAATACAAGATATAGTGGTTGCTCCTCAGTCTTATGCCAAGAATTGGCGAACTTCGTATCAATGCATTCCGCAATTTGGACTCGGTCAACATTAGACCGAGTCCCGGCATCAATCTAATCTATGGCGACAACGGTTCGGGAAAAACAAGTCTCTTGGAGGCTATAAGTGTATTGGCGCACGGCCGTTCATTTAGAACTCACAAATTTCGCAGACTTATAAATGACAAGCAAGGTGAGACAACGGTATTTGCCTTATTAAATGACGGGGATGATGAGCTTCGAGTAGGCGTAAGCCGTAAGAGAAGCGGGGAGTTTAACATCCGCATCAATGGACAGAATGTTCAAAGCGCGTCAGAACTGGCAAAACAGGTCCCACTTTTGGTGATGGACGCCCACTCTTTCATGTTGCTCGAGGGATCTGCCCGGGTTCGCAGGCAGTTTTTTGATTGGTTGGTGTTTCACGTGAAACATGAGTTTCGAGAACTATGGAAGTCCTACTCCACTTGCTTGAAACACCGCAATAGTTTGCTCCGACGTGATAAAATAAGCGCCCTTGAATTGCAGCCGTGGGATCGCGAGTTTGTCGATTTGAGTGCTGCCATTGAGGTACAGAGACAGGAAGTGTTGGCACCTTTTCTGGAAGCTTTTAAAAATACTGTAAAGGAGTTTGGCTTCCAGCATGACGATTTGTTCATTGCTTATGAAAATGGCTGGAAAGGCGAAACGGGCTCGATAGAGCTGCTAAGGGCAAGCTTTGAAAAAGATAGAAAACAAGGCTTTAGCTCACTTGGCCCACACAAAGCTGACTTAAAAATAATGATTGGGTCCGTACCGGCGGTCGAAACCTTATCCCGCGGGCAGCAAAAGCTGCTGATTTCTACGCTTTACTTGGCTGAAGCCCAAGTGAAGAAGTTGGAAAATGGGTCAGAAGTTGTTTTTCTGCTGGACGACATGCCAGCGGAGCTGGACTCTCAACATCTTGTCCAGCTAGCCGGATGGCTAAATAAGCTGGACACACAGCTTTTTATTACAGGTGTAAATGCGGGTTCTCTAAAAGAGCTATGGCCCAATATTCAAGAATTAGATCACGCCGTGTTTCACGTGAAACATGGGGAAATTCATCAGTGCTAGGCATGAATGAGTAATTTAAGAGAAATATCAACATGAGTGACGACGAGAACAATAACGGAAACAACGGCAATTATGATTCTTCCAGTATCAAGGTACTCAAAGGGCTTGATGCTGTCAGAAAGCGCCCAGGTATGTACATTGGAGATACGGATGACGGCACCGGCTTACATCACATGGTTTTCGAAGTGGTTGATAACTCTATTGATGAAGCTTTGGCCGGTCACTGTAGTGAAATCAAGATAGTTATTCATGCAGATGAATCAATTACCGTAACGGACAATGGACGGGGTATTCCCACGGAAATGCATGAAGAAGGGGTAAGCGCCGCAGAAGTCATTATGACTGTGTTGCATGCGGGTGGAAAATTCGATGACAACACCTACAAAGTATCTGGCGGACTGCATGGCGTTGGGGTTTCTGTTGTTAACGCTCTTTCAGAAACCCTAAAACTTACGATTCGTCGACAAGGCAAGGTTCACGAACAGGTTTATCACCATGGTGTGCCAGCAGCACCCTTAGCCGTCATAGGTGAGACCGAGACCAGCGGGACAGAAATTCATTTCAAGCCCTCAGCAAACACATTTACAAACATTGAATTTCACTTTGAACTCTTGGCTAAACGTTTACGTGAGCTGAGTTTTCTTAATTCGGGCGTTCGCATTGTTCTTGAAGACGAGCGTAGCGGAAAACAGGAAGTCTATGAATATGAAGGCGGCCTTAAAGCCTTTGTTGAGTACCTCAACCAGAACAAAACCACGGTTAATAGCGTATTGCACTTTAGTAACCAACGCGAAGACGGCGTAAATGTTGAAGTGGCTCTGCAATGGAATGATGGCTTTCAGGAAAATATATTTTGTTATACCAACAATATTCCTCAGCGTGATGGTGGTACGCATCTAGCGGGCTTCCGCGGCGCCTTAACAAGAGGCTTGAACAATTACATTGAAAAAGAAGGCATTGGTAAGAAGGAAAAAGTTAACACCACTGGAGATGATGCGCGTGAAGGCTTAACAGCAATTATCTCTGTAAAGGTACCAGATCCTAAATTCTCTTCACAAACCAAGGACAAATTGGTTTCCTCGGAAGTGAAAGCGGCCGTTGAACAAGAGATGGGTCAGGCATTCAGTGATTATCTGTTAGAAAATCCAGCCGAAGCAAAATCGGTTGTTGGAAAAATGATTGAGGCCGCCAAAGCCCGTGAGGCCGCCAGAAAAGCGCGTGAAATGACACGTCGAAAAGGCGCCTTAGACATTGCAGGTCTGCCTGGCAAGCTTGCAGATTGTCAGGAAAAAGACCCAGCACTTTCTGAAATCTACCTGGTGGAGGGAGATTCCGCCGGGGGCTCAGCCAAACAAGGTCGAGATCGCCGCACTCAGGCCATTCTGCCGCTGAAAGGTAAGATTCTAAATGTAGAAAAAGCCCGTTTTGATAAAATGTTAAGCTCAGCCGAAGTGGGAACGTTGATTACTGCTTTAGGTTGTGGAATTGGTACCCAGGAGTTCGATCCCAATAAACTCCGCTACCACAGTATCATTATCATGACTGATGCTGATGTGGATGGTTCGCACATTCGCACCTTGTTATTGACCTTTTTCTTCCGTCAAATGCGAGAGCTTGTAGAACGGGGCCATGTTTTCATAGCTCAACCACCTTTATACAAAATATCTAAAGGCAAACAAGAACAGTATTTAAAAGATGATGATGCTCTCACACGCTTTCTTACCAATGCAGCGGTAGAAACGTCGTCTTTGCATACCAATGCAGATGCGCCGGCGTTAGCAGGAGAACAACTGGAGTCGCTTGTTAATCAATACCGTAAAGTGATGAGCATTATTGATCGCTTAGCGCGACTCTATCCTCACGCAGTACTTGAACAATTACTGTATTTACCACAATTAAAAATTGAACAATTGAACACGGAATCAGAAGTGCAGGCGTGGGCTGACAAGCTCACCCAAAAATTAAATGTGCACAATGCATCTTCGAAAACACATCAATTTTCTGTGAACGTCTTTGAAAATAGGGAAAGACATAATTTCTTACCAAAGCTTTCGATTACCGCACATGGCGTTTCAAACACCATTGTTTTGGGTTCAGATTTGTTTGAATCCCAAGACTACCGTGCGATTTGTGATTTGGGTGAAAGGCTGGATGGGCTCATTGAAGACGGCGCATATGTTGCCAAGGGTGAGCGTAAACAACCTGTTTTCTCTTTTAAAGAAGCTTTGGATTGGATCATGACTGAGAGTAAAAAGGGTTATGCAATTCAACGCTATAAAGGCTTGGGAGAAATGAATCCGGATCAACTTTGGGAAACGACAATGGATCCAGAAACTCGACGCATGTTACAGGTGACAATCGAAGATGCCATCGCGGCGGACCAGATTTTTACCTGTCTCATGGGCGACCAAGTTGAACCGCGCAGAGAATTTATCGAAACCAATGCATTACGAGTTGCTAATTTGGATGTGTGAAAAAATAAATTTGAAAATTTAATGTTAAAGGGCGATGCACGATGCATTGCCTTTTTCAGAGCCGCCAATTAATTATTTGCAATCGCATTTAATAGATTTAATCCTTTTATAAAATTTTTTACGTCCTTTCCTTTTAAAGTTGATATCGCTTTTTTCTTTTGATGCTTTGAGCAATCTTATGGAATTTAAACACTGCAAGCATACTTACATTGATCCAGTTTGCGGAATGAAAGTATCACCGGAAACAGACCGAAAATTTTCGTTTAATAACAAAACTTATTATTTTTGTAGTGAACGCTGTTTAATACGCTTCAAAAGTACGCCAAAAGAATTTCTCGAAAAGAATGGAACAGTACCAAACGATCAGCACACATTTTACCTTTGCCCCATGCACCCTGAAGTACGTCAAAAGGGACCAGGCACTTGTCCAAAATGTGGTATGGCACTCGAACCTGAGGTGCCCTCAGACAAAGAAGAAACCAATTCAGAACTCAAGGATTTTAGTTTCCGTTTTTGGCTAAGTTTGCCCTTTACCTGTGGTGTATTTTTTCTTGCGATGTTCGGGCACAAAGCGAATTTGATTTCCCCAGCCATCAGCAATTGGGTTGAACTTGCTTTAAGTTTCCCGGTTGTTGTCTGGGCGGGCGCGCCTTTTTTTATTCGTGGAATTCAATCTTTAAAAAATCGCAGCCCCAACATGTGGACTTTGATTAGTCTTGGTACAGCGGCAGCATTTGCTTACAGTTTTTGTGTGACCCTTGTGCCCGATCTTTTTCCAGAATCATTCCTCATTCAGGGGCGCATCGGCGTATATTTTGAAGCAGCAGCTGTGATAATCAGCCTAACTTTACTCGGGCAAATAATGGAAGCTCGTGCACGAGCAAAAACTTCCTCAGCAATCAAATCGCTACTTGAACTCGCACCAAAAACTGCGCGATTAATAAAGACTGATGGACAGGAAGTCGATATAGAACTGAAAGATATTCAACTTGGGGACCAGCTGCGCGTTTACCCCGGTGAAAAAATTCCTGTGGACGGTGTGGTGTGTTCGGGCTCTAGTGCCGTTGATGAAGCTATGCTGACTGGTGAGCCCTTACCCGTAAATAAAACTCCCGAAGACAAGGTTATAGCAGCAACAATAAATTTGAGTGGAAGTCTAATTGTTCGCGCAGAGCAGGTGGGTGAGGATACCACTCTAGCGCAAATTATACATTTGGTTAGCAAAGCCCAACACTCACGCGCACCCATGCAAAGCTTGGCCGACCGAGTTGCTGCTTATTTTGTTGTGACAGTCGTTCTCATAGCCTGTGCTACTTTTTTTGTCTGGGGCGTATTTGGCCCTCAACCAAGTTGGGTTTACGGTTTAATCAATTCGGTCGCGGTTTTAATCATTGCTTGCCCCTGTGCACTTGGTCTCGCGACGCCGATGTCAATAGTGGTGGCAAGTGGGAAGGCCGCGAAACTAGGGATATTATTTCGTGACGCCGCGGCAATTGAATCTTTAAAAACGATTGATGCTTTGATTGTTGATAAGACTGGTACCTTGACTGAGGGTCGTCCAGTTTTCTCCAAAATTATTGTGGGCAAATCCTGGGATGAAAATACCGTGTTACAAATGGCCGCAAGCCTTGAACAAAACAGTGAACATCCGCTTGCGAAAGCGATTCTCAAAGAAGCGCGACAACGCGAACTTGAAGCTTTGCCGATTGAAAACTTTGAATCGATATCTGGCATAGGTGTAAGTGGCACACTTAACAAAAAGAAGCTTTTGTTGGGAAATAAAAGCTTTGTTGAGCAGCAAAATATCTCTACCCAACACTTTGAAGAACAAGCTAATACT
Source organism: Cellvibrionaceae bacterium (assembly GCA_050299435.1). Lineage (GTDB taxonomy): Bacteria > Pseudomonadota > Gammaproteobacteria > Pseudomonadales > Cellvibrionaceae > 1162T-S-0a-05. The sequence continues at coordinate 7,601 of JBNKVX010000072.1, forward strand.
TTTAGCGCTCAGGGCGCGAGTGTTGTTTATCTGGTTTTGGAAGCCAGTGTAGCAGGCATCATTGTTTTTGCTGATCGTATTAAAGATAGTAGTTTTGCTGCTTTAGCTAATTTACGCGATCGAAATATTAAAATTATTATGGCGACGGGGGATGGATACCTGACCGCAAAGTATGTCGCAAAGGAACTGGGTATAGAGGACGTTCACACAGAAGTAACACCAAAGCAAAAAATGCAATTGGTTGAAGCGCTTCAGAAAGACGGTTATCGAGTGGCCATGGCCGGTGATGGAATTAACGATGCGCCAGCTTTGGAGCAGGCTTTAGTGGGTATCGCAATGGGGACAGGGACGGATGTTGCAATGGACAGTGCTCAGGTGACCCTGGTGAAAGGCGACTTAAGGGGTATTGCCCAAGCGGTGGCAATTTCAGAATTGACGGTGAACAATATGCGTCAGAACCTGGGGTTTGCATTTTTATACAATAGCATCGGCGTGCCAGTTGCTGCCGGCATTGCCTATCCGTTTACAGGCCTGCTACTTTCGCCCATGATTGCTGCTTTAGCCATGAGTTTGAGCTCTGTTTCGGTGATATCAAACGCCTTGCGCCTGAAATTCTCCAAAAACTAATTGCCTAACACATTTTCAAAGAATTCCGGATCAATGTATCATCGCCAGCCAGAAAAAGAGTACTGAGAAAAGCTGTGACAAAGATTCAAAACCCAATATTAAAAGGATTTAATCCTGACCCCTCTATTCTGCGTGTCTGCGATGACTACTATATTGCAACCTCCACCTTTGAGTGGTTTCCCGGTGTGCAAATATCGCATTCAAAAGACCTGAAGAACTGGCAAGTCATTGCCCGACCCCTGGAAAATTATTCTCAGCTCGACATGCGCGGCTGTCCCAACTCTGGTGGCGTTTGGGCGCCTTGTTTAAGTTACAAGAATGGGACTTTCTATTTAATCTACACCAACACGCGACATTGGACAGGGGTGTTTAAAGACACGCCCAATTACCTTGTAACTGCCAAAAATATTGAAGGCCCTTGGTCTGAGCCGATTTACCTGAATTCCTCAGGTTTTGATCCCTCACTGTTTCACGACGACGATGGCCGCTCTTGGTTAGTGAATATGTTGTGGGATTACCGCGCAGAAAAACACAGTTTCGCGGGCATAGTTTTGCAAGAATTCAGCGAGCAGGAACAAAAACTTGTTGGACCAATTAAAAACATTTTTCCGGGCACCGAACTGCAGTTGGTTGAAGGGCCTCATATTTACAAGCGCAATGGCTTTTATTATTTGTTTGTCGCAGAAGGTGGGACTTTTCTAACACATGCCGAAACTGTTGCGCGTGCAAAATCGCTTGAAGGGCCCTATGAGATTCATCCACAGAATCCCTTGATTAGCAGTGCAAAGTATCCGGAGCTCAAATTACAATCCGCAGGTCACGCAAGTCTGGTTGAAAACCAGGACGGTTCCTGGTTGCTGGCCCACCTTTGTCGCAGGCCTTTGAAAAATGGCCGTTCGATTCTTGGTCGAGAGACTTCTTTGCAGAATATTGTGTGGCAGGATGATTGGCCCTATCTCGCCAGTAAAAACAATCTTCCTCAGGAAACTTTCAGTCCGCCCCCTTTAAAGGAACAAACGCCGCTGCAAAAAGCAGAGCGAAAAGTATTTAATCCCGGCAACCTCGATATTGAATGGCAAATGCCACGGGTAAAATTCAGTGAAGAATTTGGAAGCTTAAGTGCGCGGCCGGGTTTTCTTCGCCTGTATGGCAGGGAAAGCATTGTGTCTAGATTTGAGCAAAGTCTGGTAGCGAGAAGGCAACAAGCTTTTAATATCGAAGTCACTACCTGTTTAGAGTTCGATCCTGAAAATTTTCAACAACTCGCTGGCTTGGTTGCCTTTTATAATACTGACGCGTTTTACTACCTCTATGTCACTCGCGGGGAACATGCAGATCGTTGTTTAGGTTTAATGTCTTCCGAAAAAGGTCGAGTTAATTTTCTTATTGAAAAAGAGTACCCCCTGGATAATTTTCAGGCCCTCTATTTAAGAATGAAAATTAATCGGGAACGCATCAGTTTTTATTATTCAGATAATGCCAAAGAATGGTATGCCGCTGGCTGGGAACAGGACGCCAGTGTGCTTTCGGATGAATATGCCTTGCCTTGCGGTTTTACGGGTAACTTTGTCGGTATGGCATGTCAGGATTTGTCTGGCCAACGCAAGCATGCGGATTTTGCGTGGTTTGATTATCGCGAACTTGAGTCATCACCTTGACCTCTCCTGTCTTGCTTACAATAAGCAAAACGATAAAGGAGCCAAGCATGAAAACCTTTCAGCAAATTCTCATTTTACTTTTCAGCACGGCGTTTTGTCTGAATGCTGTTGCGGGTCATCACGAAGATAAGACAGCAGCATCCTTAAAGGCAGCCATGACCGCAGCGGATCGGCCTGAAGGCGACAAGGCCAGAGATGCAAACCGCAAACCTGTAGAGACGCTGTCTTTTCTGGGATTCAAAAATGATATGACGGTGGTGGAGTTAATTCCAGGCGGTGGTTGGTATACACGGCTGTTAGCGCCCGCACTGGCGAACAAAGGGAAACTCTATGTTGCTTATGGCACGGGAAGAATTGAGGAAAATTTACTCACTAATAAAGGATTTGAAAAAGTTAAAGTTCTCGCCAAAGAAGCCAAACTATACCGACCAGAAGGTGCCAGGAATTATGTCTTGGAAAATGCCGACTTGGGAATAAAAAATGTCGACATGGTGCTGACCTTTCGTAATTACCATAACTTTGGTGCGGAAGGACGTAAAGCAATGAATGAGGCGGCGCATAAAGCTTTGAAAAAAGGCGGTATCTATGGGGTTGTTGACCATACACGTCGACATATGGAACCGGATTCGGATGAAAATAGACGTCGCATTGATCCTGTGTTGGCAATTAAGGAAATAGAAGCTGCGGGTTTTGAGTTTGTGGATTTCTCGGATTTACATTATCGACCAGTAGATAAAACCAACCTGGAAGTCGGTAATCCTGAAGTATCGGGACAAACTGATCGTTGGACATTGAAGTTTATTAAAAAATAGTTCAGTTAATAGCGTAAAGCTTTTCCAGGTTTTACGCTATTTTGTGTCTACAAACTTCAATTTAAATTGTTTGTTTTTCATTAGCTGTTCGAGTTTTGCGTTATACACACGTTCGTTCAAAGAACTGGTATTACGTTTTTTGGCTTCTTCTAACATTTTGATAGCTCTATCATAATCGCCCTCTGAAAAAGCCACTTTCGCCAAGCCCAGATAGGCGTACTGCAAATACGGCGCAAGAATTAAAGCCTTTTTGTAGTAGCGCTTTGCACCTCTAAAATCGCGGCGCTCATAAGCATCTTCAGCCAAATTGATCCAGGGATACGGGCTGGGATCCCGGTGGTCGTCAATTTGTTTTTGTATTTCATAAGTGGGGCGACCTTGCTCTAAAAGCAAATTTTTATAATTTTTAAGTAAAACCAAATTGTCCTCAGTCAATGCGATGCCATACAAAAAAAGTTCTTCGGCTTGATCGTTTAAGCCTGCTCTCGTTAAAACAACGGCGAGGTTACTGATATTCGACGCGTGATAGGGCGCAATTTTTACTGCTTCAATTGCATACCAGTAGGCTTCTTCAACACGATTTTCAGCGAGTAATTCCGCAGCTATATTTGCGTAATATATTGAAATAAAAGTCTCGTTATCGATGTTTCCAAGAAAGCGATTGTCTTGGCTGGGAAAATAGTCGATTACTATCCCTCGGCTTCGGTAATCGTCTCGTGCATATGCAGGCAAATAGAGTTTAGAACGTATGTGAACGCCTCGAACTATTGTGCTCCCGCGTTTTTCAAATACCGGGGTAGAATCCACCATTTCATAGCGAATGGGCACAGCTACCAAATTTGCCAATGCAGAGGTCACCAAAGCCAGCGACATACAATTCCCCCCCATGCGTTGCAATGAGGTACGGACATCGTTGGTTTGTGCCTGGTAATGAAAGTTGTAAGTTGTTCTTTCGATATAATCGTAAATTCGTTGGTGCGGTGCACGATCCTCATTGCGACGGTCGTTAAAATACGCGAGAAAATCCTGCTTTTGTTCCGGTGTAAGATAAAAGACGGCTTCGCGAGGGGGAATGGCAATGGGGTTCACAAACGTGGAATTGCGAATCGCCGCATTCAAATTTATTTGGGGAATCACGGTTGGCTGGGAACAAGCACAAAGAAAAAAAAGCACAAAACCCAGTTGTGTCAATTTCATAGTGCGGTCTCCCTGGTATTGCTGAAAGCCTAGATTTCCAACATCTTATTTTCTATCCAGGTTTCGACTTCTTCAATTAACTGTTTGCTGTTTTTGCCCTCAGGATAAATGGGCTCACCAATGCATACCTGGATGGTTCCGGGTTGTTTTGCATATTTCCCTTTTTGCCAATATTCGCCCGAGTTTACAGCAACGGGAATAATGGGCACACCCGATTGCACGGAAATATCGGCTCCGCTGCGGGCATATTTTTGTCTTTGTCCCGGCCGGGAACGTGTGCCTTCCGGAAACAATACAAGATTGTAGCCTTGTTGTAGACGCTTAATGCCAAGCGCTTTAACCTTTCTCAAGGCTTCTCTCGGATTTTTACGGTCAATTGCAATGGGCAGCAGTGCCCGTAACCCCCAACCAAAAAAAGGAATACTGAGCAGCTCCTTTTTTAGCACCGTGACAGCAGGAAACAGCAAACCTTGAAGATAAAGTGTTTCCCAAGTGCTTTGATGTTTGGACATCACAATAATCGGCTTATCGAATCGTTTGAGAATATCCTCACCATGTAATTGATGCTTGATACCGCAGGTTAAACGCAACCAGAAAATACCAAAATAAGTCCAGCTAATGATAAAGCGATGTCGCATTAAGGGGGGTAGCAACCAGGACAACAAAGAGACGCTGCCGAAAAAAATTCCGGACAAGAAATACCCGATTGAAAAAATCGTTGAACGAACTGCGTTCAAATTTGCTCCTTATCTAAAAGAAAATCAGCAAATTCCCGCAGATCTTTAAATACAGGGGTTTGCTTAAAAATTGTATCAGAGGAATGTTTCGGGCGAGTCATTGAACCCTTACCTGTTAATACTAAAGCAGGCAGACATTTTTTTGCGTGCGCCAGTTGTAAATCCTTGTAATCGTCACCAACAAACCAAGAGCCCTCTACACTGATATCAAACTCAGATTCTAATGCATCTAGTAAACCTGTTGCGGGCTTCCTGCACGCACATTGATCTTCAGGCAAGTGAGGGCAATAGAATATGGCATCAAGACAGCAACCAGATTCCGCAAGCAAAGATTGCAGCTTTTCATGCATCGCTTCTAGATCGTCAAGGTCAAACAGCCCACGCCCCAAACCACTTTGATTCGTAATCACCGCGATCTGGTAACCGGCATTTTTTAAATCCGCGATCGCTTCTATACTGCCAGGCAGGGGAATCCACTCCTCTGCCGATTTGATATAAGAATCAGAATCGAAATTTATAACGCCATCACGATCCAGAAGTACCCAAGATGCAGCCATCAACTAAGCTTTAACTGCCAGTAAAGAAATGTCGGCCACTTCCAAAAACAATGATCGTAACTGCTGCAACAAAGCCAGGCGGTTGTTGCGTAAGTTCTCATCTTCGGTCATTACCATGACGTCATCAAAAAAAGTATCCACACTTTGTCTCAAGGCCGCCAGCGTTTGTAGAGCTTCGGCATATTGATTAGATGCAAATAAGGGAGCCACTTTCGTTTTCATATCTGCTAGTTGGTCAGCCAGCTTTTTCTCTGCCTTTTCAACCAACAATTCTCTTTTTAATTCAAGTGAAAGTTGCGACTTCTGTTTTGCCAAAATATTAGAGACCCGTTTGTTGGCACTGGCGAGTGCAGCGGCTTCTGGTAAATTCGCGAATTCCGCAACGGCGTAAATTCGTTTATTGATATCCAGAGGGCAAGTGAGCTGTTTTGCGCTGACAGCTTGGTAAATCTCACTTGCGATGCCTTCATCTTCATACCAGGCGCGAAAGCGTTCTAGCATGTAAGTCAGCACATCAGAGACCACCGAAGATTTTTTCGGTAACTCGCCGTGAAGCTCACTGGCTTTTTGTACGATCTCTTGCAAGTCTATGTCATAAGCTTTTTCGACAAGAATGCGTAAAGCACCCAAGGAAGCACGCCGCAATGCAAAGGGATCCTTAGAGCCAGTAGGAATTTGACCAATACCGAAAATTCCGACGATGGTATCCAGACGATCAGCTAAAGCAATGATAGCGCCGACATTGGATTCAGCTAATTCGTCTCCTGCAAATCGTGGTTTGTAGTGAGAATTTAAAGCCTCAGCAACATTTTCATTTTCGCCATCATTCAAAGCGTAATGGTAACCTGCAATACCCTGTAAGTCAGGGAATTCGTAAACCATTGAGCTTACCAAGTCTGATTTACACAATTGCGCGGCACGAGTGATATCCTCATTGGCAAGCGAAAGCTTTTGCGCAATAAAATTCGCCAGTCCTTTGATGCGCTCGGTTTTATCGAAAAGCGTGCCCAATTTCGCTTGGAATACTACAGTCTTTAGCTTTTCTCTTCTCGCTTCCAGGCTGACTTGTTTATCTTGCTCAAAGAAAAACGCCGCATCGGCAAGGCGTGGACGAATGACTTTTTCATTTCCAGCGATAACCTGAGCAGGATCGAGGCTTTTCAAATTGGAGAGCGTAATAAATTGAGGAAGTAGTTCACCCTTGTCGTTGACAACATGAAAGTATTTTTGATGCTCTTTCATTGAAGAAATTAGCGCTTCTTGAGGCACATTTAAAAATGATGCTTCAAATTTTCCAGCTAAAGCATTGGGCAACTCAACCAGCCCAGTCACTTCATCAAGTAAATCGCTGTCAATAACGGCTCGACCTTTCAATGCTTCCGCGGTTTTTTTAACCTGCTTGCGAATTTCTTCACGGCGTTTTTCAAAACTTGCGATGACGAAGGCATCTGCCAAGGCTTTTTCGTAATCTGAAGGTGCTTTAATTTCAATTTCACCATCGGAATGAAAACGATGTCCGCGAGTTTTATTGCTGGACTGCACGCCGTATATTGTTGTTTCTAAAACGGTGTTTCCAAACAACATTACGAGCCATTTAACAGGGCGTACAAACTCAGCGCGAGACGCACCCCAGCGCATTCGCTTTGCGATAGGTAAGGCATCAAGTGCTTGCTGAATAAAACCCGGTAAGACCTTCTCTGCTTGTGCACCCTGAACAACTGAACGAAATAGCAATTTTCCGCTGACTTCATCTTTTTCGAGTTTATCAAGCGATGTGTGATTTTTACTCGCAAAAGCTTCCGCGGCTTTGCTGGGCTTTCCTTCAGCGTCAAATGCAATTTTTAGGGGTGGACCTAAAATTTCCAATTTTTCTTCTGAGGCTTGTTCTTCCAAGCCCTCAATCAATAAAGCAAGTCGTCTCGGCGTGGCAAAGGGCGTGATTGATTTAAAATCCAAATTTGACGCGCGCAAGGCGTTTTCGACTTGATTCAGAAATTCATTTGATAAATTTAACAAGGAGGTCGGCGGTAATTCTTCTGTGCCAAGCTCAACTAAGAAATCCTGAGCCATTACTTGCCCTCCCTGGTATTTTTTTCCTTAGCTTTTTCTTCGTCTGCCCCAGCCATAACTTCTTTTCGTAAAGTTTCATTTGCCAGCGGAAAACCCAGTTTTAGACGGGCATCGAAATAAGCTTGAGCAACATTTTTGGCGAGGGTACGTACGCGCAAAATAAAACGTTGTCTTTCAGTAACCGAAATTGCCTGACGTGCATCGAGCAAGTTAAACGCATGAGAGGCTTTCATTACCATTTCGTATGCAGGCAGAGGCAAGCCTTTTTCGATCAGCTTGTTGGACTCCCCCTCACAAACGTCAAAGGTGTGAAATAAAAATTCCACATTGGCTTCGTTAAAATTGAAGTGAGACATTTCCACTTCATTTTGGTGAAACACATCGCCATAGGTGACAAGTTCGCCACTGGGATAGCTTGTCCAAACCAGATCATAAATGCTTTCTTTATTCTGCAAGTACATGGCGATCCTTTCCAAGCCATAAGTAATTTCGCCTGTCACCGGGTAGCACTCCAAGCCACCGACTTGCTGAAAATAGGTAAATTGTGTGACTTCCATACCGTTCAACCACACTTCCCAGCCCAGCCCCCAAGCCCCTAGTGTCGGAGATTCCCAGTTGTCTTCCACAAAACGAATATCGTGAATTTTAGTGTCGATACCAAGGTGTTCAAGAGAGCCGAGATACAAGTCCTGAATATTGTCTGGCGAGGGTTTCAATACCACCTGATACTGATAGTAATGTTGCAAGCGATTGGGGTTTTCCCCATAGCGGCCATCGGTAGGTCTGCGGCAAGGCTGCACATAGGCGCTGTTCCAGGTTTCGGGCCCGATGGCGCGCAAAAAGGTGGCGGGATGAAATGTCCCTGCCCCGACTTCCATATCCAGAGGCTGAAGAACCACACAACCGTGGTCTGCCCAGTATTGTTGCAGCGCCAAAATTAGGCCTTGAAAGGTGGAAACATCAGTATTTGCCACAGGTTACTCTCTTTATTGAGTCGCAAAGGGCCGCAATTATAACGGCTGCACTGCACTTGCTGTACCTTTGGCTTGCATAAAAGCGCGCTTTTGTCAGAATGCCGCCTCTAATTGGTGTAGGTCTTTGAGGACATATGTAGCGATGGGCAGAAAGTTAATATCCAGCGGGTCAGAATTTGAGCAACTTATTGCTTATTCAAGAGCGGTGGTTGACGGTGATTATGTGTTTGTTTCAGGAACGACGGGTTATGATTATGAACGTAAGCAGATCTCTGATGATGTCATTGAGCAGACAGAACAGTGCTTCAAGAATATTGGCGCGGCACTTGAGCAAGCGGGAAGCTCACTGAACAGTGTTGTACGCATTACCTATATTTACCCTAACAAAAAAGATTTTGAACCGTGTTGGCCGGTATTACAAAAATACCTTGGGGATATTCGGCCAGCAGCGACTATGATTGAAGCCGGGTTGCTGGATGAAGTTATGAAAGTTGAAATACAGGTAACTGCACGAGTTGAAAGTTAAATCGCTTTTACATAAATTTTTGGCGCATTTAGCGCGCCAGACTTTTTATCTGTTTGGAATACTGCCTTTATCTTTTTCGCGGGGTTTTGGCACTTTTTTGGGCTGTTTAAGTTGGTGGTTTAAAGATCGCGGGGCAAAAACAACACTTGATAATTTACTTTTTTGCTTTCCTGAAATTGGCAAGATAGAACGTTCGAAAATCGCCAGAGAAAGTTTGTGTGAAACCTACAAGATAGCAGGTGAAACTTTTTTAGTTTGGCAGCGAAAAAGAAAGTGGGTAGAAAGGCACATTAAAAAGATCGAGGGAGAGGACTTAATAACTCGCACAGTCGCCAAAGGTCAGGGAGTGATTGTTGCCCTGCCGCATTTTGGAAACTGGGAAATCCTCGGCGCGCTATTTTCAAAATACGCAAAAACTACAGCCATG
>JBNKVX010000073.1:0-16675 GCA_050299435.1 Cellvibrionaceae bacterium
TCCAATCCCCCGGCGATGCGAACTAAATTTTCAGTAATATTGGCTTCACTTTTATCTTCTTCAGATAAACGACCGTGGGTGGTGGTAGCTGGATGAACAATAGTGGTTTTCGCATCACCCAGGTTGGCTGTGAGCGACATAATTTTCACACTGTCAACAACCTTCCAGGCTTCTTCACGCCCGCCTTTTACACGAAAAGACAGCACGCCACCAAATGCGCGTTGTTGTTTACGCGCAAGTTCGTGACCCGGGTGCGCAGGCAGCCCCGCATAAAAGACTTTTTCAACTTTTGAATGCGAATCTAAATGCTGGGCCAGTGCAAGCGTATTGGCAGAATGGGCTTCCATCCGCAATCGCAGGGTTTCCAAGCCTTTAAGAAACACCCAGGCATTGAAGGGGCTCATGGTTGGTCCGCAGGTACGCAAGAAGCCCAATACCTCGCTCATATGTTCCTTTGAGCCAACAACAGCACCGCCGAGACAACGACCTTGGCCATCAAGAAATTTAGTGGCAGAATGAATCACAATGTCAGCGCCCAGTGCCAAGGGTTTTTGTAGCGCCGGTGTACAGAAACAATTATCAACCACCAACAGGCAATTATTCTCGTGCGCCAGCGCAGCCATTTGTTGAATATCGGCAACATCACAGATTGGATTTGAAGGTGTTTCTAAAAACAAAAATTTTGTATTGGATTTAATCGCTGCTTTCCAAGCTTCAAGGTCTGTTAACGCGACCAGGCTCACTTCCACACCAAATTTTTGCAAGTATTTGCTAAACAAAACGGTTGTCGTTCCAAATACACTTCGAGAACACACTATGTGATCGCCACTTTGCAGCAGCGCCATGCAGGTACTCAAAATTGCCGCCATACCTGAAGCTGTCGCTACACCCGCTTCTGCACCTTCCAGCGCGGCGATACGTTCTTCGAAGGTTCTTACAGTCGGGTTGGTGTAACGCGAGTAGACATTGCCGGGCTCACCGCCAGTAAAGCGCGCAGCCGCCTGAGCAGCGGAGGAAAAAACATAGCTCGAGGTGGCAAAAATCGCTTCACTGTGTTCGCCTTCTGCACCGCGCACTTGCCCCGCTCGCACAGCCAAAGTATCGATTTCGGCATTTTCGAGTGCTTCCCGTAACAGGGCATTCTTTTCATCAAAGTTGTCCATTGGTACCTGTTAAATTATCCATCGTTGTAAATGCCAAGCATGGCATTATTACTTTGTTCCATTTGCTGGCTCTGCGCTGACTTGGCGGTATCATTGCGCGCTTCATCAAGCTTTAAAAGGTAATCGTCATCGATATCTTTCGTGACATAGCAACCATCAAACACAGAGCACTCAAAACGTTTGATTTCCGGATTCCCTTCCGCCGAAGCGGCTATTAAATCTTCGAGATCCTGGTAAATCAACCAATCAGCACCAATATCCTGGCAAATCTCATCTGCTTCTCGACCGTGAGCAATTAATTCTTTTGCGGTGGGCATATCAATGCCGTAGACATTGGGAAATTTAACCGCAGGCGCAGCAGAAGCAAAATACACTTTTTTCGCACCCGCATCGCGCGCCATTTGAATAATTTGTTTGCAAGTGGTGCCTCGCACAATCGAGTCATCCACCAACATGACAACCTTATCGCGGAATTCCAAATCGATAACATTGAGTTTTTGGCGAACGGATTTCTTGCGTTCTTTTTGGCCCGGCATAATAAAGGTTCGACCGATGTAACGATTTTTTACCAGGCCTTCGCGGAATTTTACTCCGAGGTTTTGTGCTAAAGCTTGCCCCGCCACACGACTGCTATCCGGTATGGGGATAATCACATCTATATCGTGATCAGGCCGCTCACGTAAAATTTTATCAGCCAGTTTTTCGCCCTGGCGCAAGCGCGCCTTGTACACCGAAACCCCATCCATAATCGAATCGGGCCGTGCAAAATAAACATGTTCAAAAATGCAGGGACGTAAACGCGTTTTCTTCGCACACACCTGAGTATGTAACTCGCCGTCAGCCGTGACATAAATTGTTTCACCAGGCCCAACATCACGAATTAATTTGTAGCCCAGGGTATCGAGGGCAACGCTTTCCGAAGCAATCATGTACTCAGTTCCGCGATCTGTTTCGCGTGAACCAAATACCAGTGGCCGGATACCATTAGGATCACGAAAGGCCACTATCCCGTAGTTTGCAATCATAACGATGGCCGAATAGCCACCCTTGACTCGCTTATGCACGCGACGGGTTGCGTTGAAAATATCTTCTGCAGTAGGTTTCAGTTTGCCCTGCAATTGCAGTTCATGGGCAAACACATTGAGTAAGACTTCGGAGTCGGAATCGGTGTTTAAATGGCGCAGGTCTTCCTTATACAAATCCTCACGTAATTTTTCGGTATTGGTAAGGTTGCCGTTATGCGCCATCGCAATCCCATAGGGCGAGTTCACATAGAAGGGCTGCGCAAGTGCAGGCCCTGAGTTACCCGCAGTGGGATAACGCGTATGGCCTAAACCCATATTGCCGGTGAGGTGTTGCATGTGCTGATAATTGAACACATCTTTCACGAGGCCGAGTGCTTTTTGCTGAGCAAACTTCCCCTTGTCGCAAGTCATTATCCCCGCCGCATCCTGACCCCGATGCTGCAACATCGTCAGAGCGTCGTATAAGGAGATATTGACGTCTTGCTTACCAACAATACCAACAATGCCACACATAGTAGAGCACTCTCCCGCGAGTTCAGGGGCTAGCTAAACAGCCCAACAACAAATTTAACAATTTCGCGTCCTGCACGAATACACCAATCTTCAAATTCCGTAAGATGGGGAATAAATGCTGAATCATGCCACCAGGGATCAGATTTCACTGTTTCAATCAAGCCTGGCAGGAAGATCAAAATCGCCATGACGATCACAAAGCCTCGCACCAACCCAAATATCATCCCGAACACTCTGTCCGTACCTGCCAGACCCGTCATACGTACGATCTCTGACAACAAATAATTAACCATAGCACCTACGATCAGAGTGACCGCAAACAAGAGCCCAAAGGCCACCATCTGCCGTAAGGAAGGCGTCGCGATATGTGCTTCTAGCAGAGAAGCTAATTGCTCATGAAAAAAGATTGCGATGACAAAAGCCAGGACCCAGTTGGCCATGGAGAGCGCTTCTTTGACGAAGCCACGCTTGAGGCTGATAAGGCTGGAAACGACCAGGATGGCGAGTATGACCCAGTCTGCCCAATTCATGCGTTAGCCCACTTCATTCTGGATATTGGAGAGGTCCTGTTAAGAAAGCGGCATTCTACCAGCTTATGTTGGAGACGTCTTGTCGGTTTAAAACGCTTGCCTCGTCTACACTTAAGGGAAATGGCACATATTTTGACGCATGAGACAAATTGACATCATTAAAACCTGGTCCAAAAAACGTTGCCTCGTGGTGGACGATATTGCGGACGTGCGCGCTTCGATAAAACGTTGGCTCGTCGATTTTGGTTGCAACGATGTCGATACCGCAGGCAATGCTGAAGAAGCCATAGACCTTTGTCAGCATCACCGATACGACGTGGTGCTCGCTGACTACAACCTCGGCCAGGGAAAAAACGGTCAGCAACTGTTAGAAGAAGTGCGCTTTCACAAGCTTCTAAGTAACACAGCGCTATTTGTGATGATCACCGCCGAATCTGCCAGCCATTATGTTTTACATGCCCTCGATCATCAGCCGGACGACTATCTCAGCAAGCCCTTAAATCGCAATTCACTGCGCAAGCGCCTGGACGCAGCACTGCTAAAAAATGAAGCGCAGCGCAGCATTAAACTTGCGCTGGATGAAAATTCAATTGAAAAGGCTATTGCCGCTGGCGAACGTATTATTGATCTCATTGATGTAAATTATCGCAGTGATGTGCAACGCGCATTGGGTGAACTCTACTGCCAGAACAAGCAGTGGCAAAAAGCGCTGAAAACTTACCAGGATTTTTCAGGTGAAACCCTGCCTTTATGGCGTCGGCTCGGCCAGGCTAGAGCCAAAATTGGCCTGGAAGAATTTGATGACGCCGACAGAGAACTGGAAAACATCATGAGCGAATTTCCACTGTGTGTGGAAGCCCGTGATTTACAAGCACATCTGTACAAAGAACAAGGCAATCCACTGCGTCGCCAGGAAGTCTTATCGCAAGCCGCAAAAATTTCCCCGCGCTCCAGTCAGCGTCAACGCGCCCTGGGCGAAGCCAGCAAACTTACCGGCGAACACAGCCAGGCAGCCCACGCTTACCGCGCCGCATTAAGGCACAGTAAAAACACCTGTCAGGAACAGCCCGAAGACTATCTCAACCTCGCCGACAGTTTGAACGAAATGGCAAACGATAGCCGCGAGAATCCGCAGCATGAACTTAGTCAGGAAGCGCTCGAAGTACTTAAACAAGTTGAGAAAAAATATTCACGGAATATGGTTGTGCAAATGCGTAGCAAACAACTGCGCGCCGAAGCCTATGACGTTCAAGGGAAAGTCAATCGCTACAAAAAAGAACTGCAAGAAGCCCTGCAGATTCATAAAGATCTAAATTACTCAGCATTAAGAAATACCTCAGTGAATTTATGTATTGATTGTGCACGATCATTTATGAATCACGGTTATTACGAAGAAGGTGAAGAACTTCTGGAAGAACTCGCCAGCTTAACCAGCGACCATGAACTCAGCATACAGATTGATAAACTGCGTCGCGAACCACAAACACGCGAAGGCATCAGCTACGCCGCCAAACTGAACAAATCCGGTATTGAATTTTACGACAAAAAAGAATATTTTCGCGCTCAAGAAGCCTTTGAAAAAGTGCTTGGTGAATTACCAAACCACACAGGCTTAAACTTAAACCTGATACAAGTATTGGTTTCACGCCAGGCTAAAGAAGCGCTGGATGATAAAGACAAGCATTTGCTCACCACCTGCTTACGCAGAGTGAAGCATGTAGACAAACGTTCGCCGCATGCGAAGCGTATGGAGTACCTGAAAAATAAATGTCAGTTTCTGGATGGCGAAGATCAAAATATGGCCGCCTCTTAAACCAATCACAGATCTTTAAGCTAAGTAATCGCTATGTCTTACCGATGCCTAACCTGCCATTATAAAGGCCGCCACTTTCCAAACGGGCGCTGCCCGGGATGTGACTCCGGCAATATACAAAGAGAAAAGCAAGCGGAGGAAGTGGAAAAGAAAAAAGAACGAAGCACAACCGACATTGTGCTGCTTGTTCTTTTCTGGGGTTTGTTTGCTTATGCGATATGGAAGAATTTTATTCAGTAGGCAGCTTCGTAGCAGATTGATCTGGAGTTCTATTCTAGATGGTGAATTTCTTCCTCTATATTATTTAAGACAATTTTGCATAATCTTATTATTTTTCAAGTCGTCTGACCCGAATACCACTAAGTTAGACATGTTCGGATCAGACACCGTGAAGATCTTTTTTGCAACCAAGAAAAGAACTTACTTTACCCGGCCTTTGCCAAATAATTCTTAAGCTTTTCCCCTTTCGGTTCGCCATCCTCGAACTCGCAGGGAAAAACCTGATTTTCATTCTTCATGTAACAGGCCCCTGTTCCATTTGGCTTAAACTCCTTAATGCTGCCCGCGAAAATAAGATTTTCAGTAATATTGAATCTGGCCCAGCCTTGATAATATTCCTGCTCTCTTTTGCTACCATCTGGTAAGGTAAATTTCACTGTGCCGTGCGGCACTCCGGCAATGTAATTTCCTTCGGCTGTGTAACCGGGGCGGATAATTTTTATTTGCCCATGTTCTTGGCCCAATTGAAAATTCCCGATCTCGGTAATTACATTTTCACCCTCTTTAAATGTTAGCTTCCCTTTGCCAGTAACAACACCATCGGTGAACTGACCAAGATATTCAAAATCATTACTGGCTTTTAGATGGCCTTCACCAACCAACAAGCCTGAAGAAAATTTACCACTTAAACGCGCACCGTAATAAGTTGTTAAAGTGCCCTGCCCAGCTGGCAAGCCATTCAGCACAGCACCTTTCCAGCTTCCGCCTTCTTCATAAACCAAGCCTTCACTGCTCGCGACACCTTTGCTTTGTCCCAACTTCCACAGCTCCAACATTTCAAACACGAATCTGCCGTAACCCGTTTGAATCCAATCTCCGTCAGATAAGGAGGCGTACTGATATTTTCTGTCAAGCAAGCTTGCTGGCTTATTTAAACGAGTATGGATATTAAGCTCCTGATTCAGTATTGATTTTCGCGTGCCCACATCCACCAATAATCTAGCACTCTCTAATGCAACTGAAGCCTCCTGTAACAACTTGGGGTTTTTGTTATCGGTATAAGCGTACAATTTACCCAAACCCAAATAGGCGAGACGGTTAAAAGGATCTTGCCCCAATATCTTTCTATATTCTGATCTTAGTGATCGTGCTTCTTTTTTTGCGTCAGAATGACCTACGAGCAATTTAAACTGAACCAGCGGTTGTTTTCGCTGCGCGATCGTCGCAAGTATTGAAGCATTGTCACCGAATTTTTCTTTCGCTTCATTCTCCAAAGCGTCAAGGCTTTCCCCACCTTTTTCGTGTGAAAATAATTTTGTTAGCATTAGCTCAGGTGTTAGCGTGGCATTCTTGTCAGCGAACTCGAGCATTTCTTTCACTTCTTCTTTTTTATAGCTACCGATTAATGCAACTGAAGTAATAATATGACTGAGCGCATCTGCGCTTTCCAATTGTTTAATATTGGGGTTGGCTTCGGGAAAGGTCAGATGCTCTCCCACTTCGAGATGCCACACAATTGCCCTTCCTTCCATGTACTTTTTTACCTCCAAATCCAACTCATCCCAGGTTAAGCCGAATGCTTTGCTAAAAGCCTCATCCACTTTTCTACCCTGGTTAATCAAGGCTAAATAGGTGGCCGTCTGATCTTTAAGATTACGCGTACTTTGAAGGTAGTGATAAGTAATCATGGCACGCGCATAGAAACGTTCGGTGTCACGACTATCTTGTCGCTTTTCCGCGCTATTTTTATCGTCGCGCCGCCACCCTATATTCAGATTGGTGGTCTTAAACAAATCTTCAGTATCCACCCCGCGAAATCCGCCCGCGTTACGAATCAAAGCCCTCACTCGATTCCCAGCAACACTCGTAGAACCAATTTGAACTTCGGAGCGATTTTTTATAAATTGAAAGGTTGCCAAATATTCCGCTTCACCTTCTGAATACCAAAGCGGATAATATAAAGTGGATTCCATATTTTTTACTGCATAGTGCACATATTCATGCTGCAGAATCTGATTCCCCCATTTGGCCTGACCGCCTCCAATTTTGTAATCGGAAATATTGGCAATCGCCATATCTTCAGACATACGTTTGAAAAATACACCAGCCCACTGTTCCGGCAAATCCAGCGCCTTAAAGTTTTTCTTTTTATTAATCGCAAGCACTCTAAGTGGATGCCCCCCTTCCAACATAGGGTGCTTTAAAAAAAACGAGATAAAGTAACGAAAATTCTCCAAATCTCGCACCACAGCACGAGCAGTCTTTTCACTCGCATCGGTCACGACGATAAAGTTGTCGGTGCGCAACTCCAGCCACTGGGATTTGGCTAACTTTTCAAGTTTGATTTCAGCGTAGGTATTTACTGAGATGAGAAGAGCTAAAATAAGCAGCAATCGAGACAAGACTTTCTCCTTATGTTATTTTTAGATCCATAAATCTTTTATTTGGTAATTTATTCAATCTTTAAAAGAATGGCAGTTAACTTATATTGTTTATCAATTTTTTGTTTTTCTTTAACTAGCGCTTGTTTATCCAATTTAGGGCCGACATAAACGCGATTTTTTTTGCCCTTACTGGTGTCCACTTCACGAATATACGCATCGTAGCCATCTTTGAGAAGTTTATCTCTAAACGCTTCCGCACGCTGTTTATCATCAAAACTGGCCAGCTGCAGTGCCCAGGATTTTGGCAGACCTTCTTCTGTAAACCCTGGCGCCTCTTCCGTTAAGGTTTGCGGCTTTGTTTCATCCGGTATAAAAGATTCTTCGGGAATCGGTGCGGGTTCTTCGATTTCCGGCTCCACAGGCGGCTTAATTTCTACGGTTTCCATTTCGGGTTGCAAAGGAATGCGTGAAGTGCGGTCGAGCGGTGTGAGGCGATTTTCATCAAAAAATACAGGGACAAAAATCACAATGATCGCAATGAGTACAAATGCTCCGATAATACGTTGCTTTAAACCATCATCCACTCTATTGCGCTCCAATTGTATTGAGTATGTATTCGATGGTGAAAAAGGACCCCATCACAACCACTGTGTCGGAATTATACTGAGTCGCAGCCTCAAGCGCACGGGTGGGGTTCTCAGCAAGCTCTATCTGCGCATCGGAAACAGCAAGTGAACGCAAGATATTTGCCACATTCTCTGCCTTAGCTGCGCGTTTATTGCCGGGCAGATCACTGCAATACCACTTGGAAACACAAGCAATCAACGGTTTTACAATCTGTTTGAGATCTTTATCTGCCATGACTGCAAAGATCATCGAGACATTGTGTTTTCCATTGAACATTAAACGTTGCGCAAGCCAAGCTGCGGCAGCAGGATTGTGAGCCACATCAAGAATGAGCTCTTTGCCTCGATAAGTAAGTTGTTGATATCGACCCGCCAAGCTTAAATTTGCCAATGCGGTTTGCCAATCTTCATCCTTTGAAAGCGCTTGTAGTTGATAGGCAACTTGCAGTGCGGCCGCAATACTCGGCGAAGGTAAATCAGGTAAGTGCGGGATTGAATAGCAGTGACCTTCAGTTCGAAATTCAAAACTTTTGTCCTGCTGAATCAAATCAAAATCTTTTGTGTATCGCTTGCAATCAACCTGCAATTGCTGGATTTTTTCAGTTAGTGTTATAGGTTCATCCGTTTCAGCCAGAACTAGCTGCCCTTTTTCTCGCAAGATTCCCGCTTTTTCTAGCGCTATTTGATCGCGACTATTGCCCAGCCACTGTTCATGATCCAGAGCGATGGAAGTAATAACGGCAATATCCGGGTCGACAATGTTCACAGCATCAAGTCGCCCTCCCAAGCCGACTTCCAACAACCAAAAATCCAATTTTGCTTGCTGAAAAAGCCAAAGTGCCGCGAGGGTACCGAATTCAAAATAACTCAATGAAATTTGCCCGCGTGCTTGATCAACTGCCGCAAAAGCCTCGCAGATTTCGTGATCAGAAACCGGCCCTCCATTAATGCAAATTCTCTCGTTGTAGCGCAGAAGATGCGGTGAGGTGTAGGCACCGGTGTAGAAATTTTGTGCACGAAGTAGTTGATCGAGGCTGGCAATAAACGAGCCTTTGCCGTTGGTGCCGGCAACTGTGATTACTTTTGTATTCTTTTTATTTGTTTTGTTTGGTTGGTTGACCTGGAGTTTCTCAGCAACTTGCTCAATCCGCTCCAGGCCAAGATCTATTTCAAGCGGATGCAGGGTTTCAAGCCACTGCAGCCAGTCATTTAAATCTTGAAATCGCGGCTGAGACACTTACAGCGCAGGTCTTCCCGATAACTTTGCCAAAATTGATGCAACACGATCACGCATTTCAGAACGGTGGATAATCATATCAATTGCACCGTGCTCAAGCAGAAACTCACTGCGTTGAAATCCTTTGGGCAACTTTTGTCGAATGGTTTGTTCAATAATATTTGGCCCCGCAAAACCCGCTCGCGCACCAGGCTCTGCGGCATTGATATCACCGAGCAGTGCCAAACTGGCAGATACGCCGCCGTACACGGGGTCTGTCATGATAGAGATAAAAGGCACGCTCTCTTGTTTCATGCGTTCCAATATGGCGCTGGTTTTAGCCATTTGCATTAATGAAATCAAGGCTTCCTGCATGCGTGCTCCGCCGGTCGCAGAAAAACAGACATAGGGAATCCGCTCTTCCAGGGCAACTTTTGCCGCACGGGTAAATTTCTCACCCACTGCGTAGCCCATTGAACCGCCATGAAAGGCAAATTCAAAGGCACTGACTACAAGCGGCATACCTTTAAGTGCACCTTGCATTGCAACAAGCGCATCTTTCTCACCTGTTGTTTTTTGGGCCTGAGTCAGTCGATCTCGATATTTTTTTATGTCTTTAAATTTCAGACGGTCGACAGATTCAACTTCTGTAGCCAATTCCTCACGTCCGTCTTCGTCCAGAAAAATATCCAAGCGTCGCCGTGCACCGATGCGCATATGGTGATCACACTTCGGACATACATCGAGATTTTTTTCCAGCTCAGGACGATAAAGCACCGCGGCACATTTTGAACATTTTTTCCAAAGGCCTTCTGGAATTCGGCTCGAACTTTTTTTACCTTCTGAACGCACCGCACTGGGTACGATCTTGTCTAACCAACTCATGAATTATTCTCTTATTTAATGGAATCCAGCCCGGTTCTGATTGATGCAACATGTTCCTTTATGTGCTCACATATTACTTCTACATTTGCCTCGGCACTTTCACCCATGGCATTCACTAATACACTCCCGACAACAACACCATCAGCAAGTTCACCAATGGCTTTGGCCGACTCGGCATTTTTAATTCCAAACCCAACCAAAATTGGCAGTGAGGAATGTTGACGAATCTCGCTTATTTTCTGTTTTACCGAAGCAACATCCAGGTTACCTGCACCGGTCACGCCTTTTAGGGAAACATAGTATAAAAAACCACTCGCAGCTGCGCAGATTTTTTTGATACGTTGATCTGTACTGGTTGGCGCCAATAAAAATATATTGTGCATATTGTTGGCCTGTAGTTCAGTGTTGAAGTTCTCCAATTCTTCGGGCGGTAAGTCGACAGTAATAACGCCATCGACTCCAGCCCTGGAGGCACTTTCAGCAAAGTTCTTATAACCCATGCGCTCTATAGGATTCGCATAGCCCATAGCAACAATCGGTGTTTCGCCATCCTCTTCTCTAAATTTTTCAACCAGTTTTAGCGTATCCCGCAAACTCACATTGTGTGCCAGGGCTCTTTCGTGGCCTTTTTGAATTACCGGACCTTCGGCCATCGGATCTGAAAAAGGAATACCTAGCTCAATGATGTCGGTACCCCCTGCGACGAGGGTCTTCATTGCCTCTAAAGTTACTTCTGGCCTTGGGTCACCGACCACGATATAGCTGACTAAGGCTTTCTTGTTGGCGGCCTTCAAAGCCGCCAACTTGGCACTGATTCTGTTTTCCATGCTCATACTACTTAAACCTCAATGCCATCGATTTTTGCCACAGTCAAAATGTCCTTATCGCCACGACCCGAGAGGTTCACAATGATGATGTCATCCTTATCGCGCTGTTTTGCCAACTTCTCGGCGTAAGCGACAGCATGACTGGATTCCAAAGCCGGCATAATCCCTTCAATGCGTGTGAGGCGGCGAAAAGCGTTCATGGCTTCGTCGTCATTGATCGCCACATAACTCACTCGCCCGGCGTCTTTTAACCATGCGTGTTCCGGTCCTACACCAGGGTAGTCGAGGCCAGCGGAGACAGAGTGGGTTTCGATAATTTGACCGTTCTCATCTTCCATTAAATAGGTGCGATTACCGTGCAGAATGCCGGGCACGCCATCATTTAAAGGGGCTGCGTGTTTGCCGGTTTCCACCCCGTAGCCACCCGCTTCTACGCCGTAGATATCAACCGATTCATCTTCCAGAAAAGGATGAAACAGGCCGATGGCATTGGAGCCACCCCCTACGCAAGCCACCAAGGCATCTGGCAAACGTCCAGTCATATCCTGGCATTGCTGACGCGCTTCACGGCCAATCACGCATTGAAAATCCCGAACCAATTGTGGGTAAGGATGAGGGCCGGCCACGGTTCCAATGATGTAGAAGGTATCGTCCACATTGGTAACCCAATCGCGCATGGCTTCGTTCATTGCATCTTTCAAAGTGCGTGATCCCGACTGCACAGGCACAACGGTTGCCCCAAGCAATTTCATACGATACACATTGAGCGCCTGACGCTGCACGTCTTCAGCACCCATATAGACCACACATTCCAAGCCTAAACGCGCCGCAACCGTTGCAGTTGCGACCCCATGTTGACCCGCTCCCGTTTCGGCAATCACACGCTGTTTTCCGGTGTACTTGGCCAGCAGCGCTTGGCCAATAGTGTTATTTACCTTGTGCGCACCGGTGTGATTAAGGTCTTCTCGCTTTAGATAAATTTTTGCACCCCCTACATTTCGCGTTAAATGTTCAGCGAAATACAAAGGCGAAGGTCGACCCACATAATGAGCCAAATCATCGTCAAATTCTTTTTGAAAACCAGGATCGTTTTTCACGCAGGTATAGATTTCCTGGAGTTCGTCCAGGGCATACATCAATGTTTCGGACACAAAACGTCCGCCGTAAGGGCCAAAGTGGCCACGTTCATCCGGCACACTGGCAAAATCAATTTTTGTTTTCGTGTTCACACTAAATTTCCTCAATGCACTTGGCATTGCGTATAAATTTTTTAATCAGCTCAGGATCTTTGATGCCCGGAGAACTCTCAACGCCTCCGCTCACATCCACACCATAAGCACCACTTGTTTGCAGGGCTTCCCGAACATTCAACGGATTCAATCCGCCGGCAAGTACAATCGCTTGACTGTGCTCTTTGGGCACCCAATTCCAGTTAAATGCTTCGCCAGTGCCGCCAGGTTTTCCCTTTATATAAGTATCTAAGTGGATGCCCACTGCACTTGGATAACTGTGCAGTTCGGCCTCTAATTGTGATTTTCCTTTTACGCGTATCGCTTTTAAATACGGCAATCCAAAGCTTTCGCAAAAGCGGCATTCTTCTTCTCCGTGAAATTGAATCAAATTGATGGGTACTGTCGACAGCACCTTTTCTATCTCACTCCGATCAGCATTCACAAATAAAGCTGTCACAGTGGTAAATGGGCCAACTGCTTGTGCTATCTCCCGAGCACGACCGAAATCCGAAATATATCGCGCGCTTGCTGAGTAAAATACCAGGCCGATTGCATCGGCGCCGGACTCGCTGGCTACCAAGCCGTCCTCTACTCGGGTAATTCCACAAATTTTTACACGCGGAACTGTCATGATTTGCTCGCCCAATTGGCACAAAATAAGGGGCGCGATCTTAGCAGAATGTTGACGCGCAACAAAATGCTCACGACGCGAGGAATAAAGGTCCCTTTGGTTTTTGAGGGATCTCGAACTCGCTCGGGTAGTCTACACCCACTAGATACAAACCATCTGCTTTTGCCATCGCCGGAGCCTGAGTTCTGTCTTTTTTATCGAGTAAGTCGAGTAACCATTGTTTGTTTTTACTCCCTCGCCCCACTTCGATCAAACTGCCCACAATGTTTCTCACCATGTGATACAGAAAAGCATTTGCGCTTATCTCGAAAATAATGAGTTCACCCTGCTGCCACACACTGGCTCGGTGAACCAAGCGAACCGGACTTGCTGCTTGACACTGGGATGCGCGAAAACTGCTGAAATCGTGCTCACCCACCAAAACCTGTGCAGCTTCATGCATCTGTTCTGCTTCCAAAGTCCACTGCACCCAGGTCAGGTGCTGATAAAAAATCGCCGGACGCACTGCGCTTGGATACAAAATATAACGATAAGTCCGCGCTTGGGCACAAAAGCGAGCGTGAAAATTTGGCTTCACTTCCTGCACCCAGATTATTCGCAAACCATCAGGAAGCTGAGAGTTCACCCCATGCAACCACGCTTTATTCGGTCGATTAGCCAAGGTATCAAAATGAATAACCTGATTTGTAGCGTGAACACCGGCATCCGTGCGCCCCGCGCAAACCGTGGTGAGGCTCTCGTCGGCCACCGAGGACAATGCCTTATCCAAGGCAGCTTGAATTGTATGGGCGGCCGAGCGCTGTTTTTGAAACCCGGAGAATAATTTTCCGTTGTACTCCAGGCCCAGGGCGATACGATGCATGCCCTCGGGGAAAATCATACCCGCTTTAATTTCACAATTTCTTTTGTAAGCCATAGTAAAAAGAAAAGGTCTTGTCTATGTACATGTGCAAGTGTACATAGACAAGACCTCTGTTTGAGCGCTTTACACTGAAATGTTTTTTAGGATAATTTCTTCAGCAGTGCTTCTGCTTCTGCACGTTGTTGTTCATTACCTTCTTTAACAATCTCGCCAATGATATCTTTGGCTCCTTCCGCGTCACCCATATCGATATATGCACGCGCAAGATCCAACTTGGTGGCTGTTTCGTCACTGTCGCTGAGGAAGCCCAAATCGGTATCGTCATCAATGGCTTCTGGATCGATTTCAGGCAAATCAAACTCCATATCTGACTTTGGCACCTCCGAAACAGCTTGGTCAAACATGGTATCTTCACCCATGTCAGTTTCACGCAATACCGTTTCTTCATCCGAGCCAGTCAAGTCTGCACCGGGATCATCCAAACCATCAAAATCAGTTACCGGCTCTTCCATGGACAGTGAACTAACAGGCTCTGGAGCAGGTGCGGGTTCAGGCTCTGGTTCCAAGCCCAATTCCAAATCATCATTTGCATCTGAACCACCGGATCCGGTTAAAGCATCAAGCTCTTGATCCAGCGCGCTGAGATCAAGGTCACCTTCCAAACTCAACTCATCTTCGGGCTTATCAATCGCAAGATCGGCATCGGTAATCGCGGGGCTTATAAGAGTGAGATCCTCTGATCCGCTACCCAGGGGCTCCAAGTCATCATCTGAAACATCGTCCAGGCTCAAATCGGGGACATCATTGAAATCTTCTATCGCGTCATCAGAAAGCTCAAGATCAAATTCTTCTTCAGCTTCTTCTGCTGGCGCTTCTTCGCTGAGATCAAAATCAAAGTCACCGTCCAGATCTTCGTTTGAGTTCGAATCACTGTCTAACTCAAATTCAATATCTTCCAAATCATCCGTAACGGCAGGCGTTGAGCCCACTTCGGTATCATGATCACCAAGTTCAAACTCGATCGGCTCGATATCTTCTTCAAGATTATCTTCTATAAGCCCGCTACCGCTGTCTTCGCCGCTGTCTAGATCAATCGCCAAATCATCATCTGAATCCAGATCGCCGTCGAGATCCAAATTTAAATCAAGATCACGTGAGTCGCTTGAGCTGTCATCACTCAAGTCAAAGTCAATGCCGTCGTCATCATCACTTTCTGAATCATCACTTGCACCACCGACATCCAGATCGCCAAGATCAAAATCCAGATCACCACCGTCATCACCCGTGTCGAGATCGAGGTCAAGACCCAGGTCTTCATCTGCGCTGGCTGACTCTGGTTCGCTGGTATCCAAATCAAAATTGAAGTCTCCCAGCTCTTCGTCACTTGCTCCGGAGTCATCGTCATCACCCAGATCGAGCGAGAAATCTAAAGAACCGTCATCAGACTCTTCTGTAGTGCGAACCATTGTAGTTTCGTCTTCAATGGCCCCGCCTGCATGATGCGAACTCGCATCGAAGGCACCAATGCCATCAATACCTGAGCGCAGTTGTTCTGCGCGTGTAATGATTTCCCCGTCTCCAATCTCATGCAAAATGGCAAAATGATGGTCAAATTTTTCACCATCTTGTTGACTTGCATAAACTTCAATTAGTTTTAAGCGTGCATCCTTGTTTTGTGGATCCTTGTCCAGAGATTTCAGGAGTATTTCTTCAGCCTGGTCGTATTTGCCATAGGCAATATAAATATCAGCTTCGGCAACAACATCTTCTGTTTGTGCTTCTGAAACATGCTGTTGCTCTTCTTCGAGTAAGGGCTCATCGTCTGCAGCCTGTTCCTCAAAGAGATCCAAACTTTCTTCTTCAGCCAGCGCACCTTCTACATCGAAATCTGATTTCTGTTCTTCATAGTTTGTTCCAGCTAAAAAGTCTTCATCTTCAAAACCGTCGTCAGATCTGCTGCGAATGAAAAGGAAGCCAAGAACAACCAGCGCCAATAAGCCAATTCCGATATAGATAATATTTGAGGTAATGAACTCCACCACTTTTTCCACAAGCGTCGGCTCAGGTGGCTGCACAACAGGTGGCGGTGGGCGTCGAGGTTTCTTCTCCTCTTCTGCCTGTTCAGTAGTTTCTGTCGTTGCCGTCGTTTCTGTTTCAGAAGTTTGTGAATCTTCGGCTTGCGCATCGCCGGTCTCTTCGCCTTCAGCAACTTGATTGGCTTCATCTTCACGCTGCTCATTGAGCTGTGCAGATAACTCCATTGCGCGCAGCTCTTCACTGCTCACTTCTACAAGTTTTTCTGCCGTATCGATTTGTTCTTCTAGTGCCGCAATCCTGGATCGCAAGTCTGAATTTTCACGTTCTGTTTTATCCAATTGTTCCAAGGTGATAGCCAGCTCATTTTCAAGTGCAGCCGAGGAACTGTCGCCACTTCCGCTTCCGCGCCCTTCACGCGCGTTTTGCACATCTTCAGGAGAAGCCAACTTGAGGCGACCCTCACGACTTGAAGATTGTTGCGACCCGGACGAATAAGTGCGTGAACCCTCTAGCTGAACACCAGAGCTTCCGTAATTGTATGCATCGCCACCAGACCATTCACTGTTTTGAACTGCAACTTCCTGGACAGCTTGCTGACGTGTTAACTGCTGAATCTCGTTGCGATCAGGGATACGTAAAATTTGACCTTTTTTCAGCAGATTAATGTTGTTGTTGATAAATGCATCAGGATTAAGCCTTTGAATAGCCAGCA
>JBNKVX010000074.1:0-16616 GCA_050299435.1 Cellvibrionaceae bacterium
GTCGATAACTATTCCGTTTGAATCCAGCACAATTACACCGCCCGGCAGAAACTCCAGCAAGGCTTGCATGCGGTAGGCAATTTGTCTTTTTTGATTTTGAACACTGTGTTTTTCTTCTTTCTCTTGCTTCAATTCGACAGATAATTCAGCAACCTTTTTTTCCAGGTGCCGGTAAGATTCAGCAAGGATTGTTGACGTCTCATTGAAGAAGGTAAAGGCATCCTGCAAACTCTGCAGTCTTTCCATGGTCTCGCTTTCGCTTTCATTGGCAAACGGCAGGGCACGCGACTTGGCGTGTGTTTGCATATCAATGAAAGGTGAAGCGTTACTCACTTAATTCTCCCGACAAAATATCGTCAGTTATTTACTCTAATAGGCTTAGTGCAAACTGAGTGCCAGAAAAATATTTTTCTAAATGGGAGGTGTTTAAAGGTTTATGAGCTGGTTTCCTTTAGCCATACCGCTGAGATTTGGACAGTAGCCCAACAGACATAACCGTTGAACGACAAAAGTGCCCAATTTGCAGGTTTCGACGAACACGGTCTAGTCGTCTATATCAACAACGATAATTGTGTCATTTATTAATTTTATAATTCTAATTTACTTTAAAAAGAGAACCTTCAAGTCTTGATACCAAATCAGTTTGTTTTCAATTGGGTCTCCTTCTAAAAAGGTTAAATCTCCTCGACATACCTTTAACCATACAACTTCGTTTGATTTATCGTGGTAATATTTATCGCACGCTGCATCATTGAGTACATTATTTTTACTGCTTGTTGGCTTATATGGTCTGAAATAATCAGCTCGAAACTTCTCGCTCCAGTGTCCCCCTCCGTCAGAGCATTCACTAGCACCATCGCGCATTTCTTCATAACATTTCCATGATGCCCAGCCGAGCGCTTCAGTTGCATTCGGGAATGAGCTAAGCAATGTAGTTTGTAATTCAGAGTTGCCATCAAACGGAACACCTATCATGACCCAGTCTTCTGGTTCTTTTATGTTGCTGATAGTAAACATAAAGTGGTCTGCAGGAACGAAAGCTGACTGAGGCACACAGCCCTCGCGAGGTTCATCTGACTCAGTTCCTGAGCCACCAGGGAATTCAACTCGATAAATTCCACCTTGACGCAGGGATGAATTTCTCATGTTAAACAGGAACTTTGTACACCCTCCATCATCAATAAACCAGTTTGCGATACTGTTACCCATCGCATCTTCTTTAATGATATTGACTGGTCGTTGTTCATTTTCTAATTGCAGCGCTTGTTCTGATGCCGGATCAAGAGGATCGTCAATAAACTGCAGAATGCGAGTTGTAATGTTGGACAATCCAAAATAAGGCCCTTCACATGACAAATCGTTTCCGTGCACAGGCTCTTTCACCGAATTACAGTTGCCGCCATCGGTTACAAATGGGTGGTCTAAAACCCAATAATGACCTGCTTCCCCCCAATAACCATAAGGATCCCACAAAGCCCCGGACAAGGAAAAGTGCTCTAACCCCCCTCCGCTTGGAAGTGTATTAGGGGACTCGGTACGATAACCCGGGTGTGCGTTGATAAAGATATTATCATTGTTTAGAAACTGGCCCAGGTCGACGCCGGTAATGTAATAGTCATCCGTCGAGAATGCACCGCTATCCTCACCGACTACCGCTGGAATATTTACAAATATATTTTCTGGAATTTTACACAGACTGTGATAGCTCGCTGTTCCAACAGCAGGAGCCGTAATCGCTCCATTGTTCAAATTATTTAGCGAGTTTCCTACAATTAAATTATTTTCAATAACACAGCGGGACGAACCTGCAAATGCTTTATGGCCAAAGTCTGACACCACAAAATCGCGAAAGGTAACACCGTCAATACGATCCCAAATTGGCCCTAAGTGATTAACTCCAACTTTAAAAATTGTTGTTTTATCCATTGTAAACCGTAATAGGTCTTCGCCTTCCTGGCCTCCTACAACGGGGCGATATCCGTGAGGTGAAGTTCGACCTTCATCGTCAATCGGTACATGATCAAACATTAAACCTTCGGAAAAAGTAGAATGAATTACGTTGGAACTGAATATCCCGAAGGGCTCAATGCTTGGATTAACGGCAACATTTTTATTCAAGCCCAAAGGTTGGGTCGGTAGAGCATACCAAATACCGATTCCGGCCGAATCTGCTACGGTATTGTTACGAATCGTGTTTTTAGGGTGAGTTAGCCAGAAACCCGCTGGCTTTTTCTCATGGTCGAGCAATCGCTTCCTGTAATCAACCTCCTTGATTTTTAATACGAGATTTCCTTCAATAATATTGTCACGCTCTACTGCGTCTTCAAGAAAGATTCCATGCCCTGTAATGTCGTAGCAGATATTATCTTTAACGGTGACACCATTGGTTCCGTGAATGACAATACAACGTTGGCCAGAATTGTGAATAACTGAATTTTTTACATATTGATTCTCTGCTGCTCCCCGCAAATTTCCAGATGAATAGTAACTCCACAAATGCCAATGAAATGGGTATCGGGCTAAATGACCGGCTTGCCCCACCCGGGTTAATTCCACACCATCCAAACGCGCCTCACCAGGATACATCACCATAACATGCGCGCCAAACTGCTCGTTTTGCCAGAGCGAATCGTCCGCCCCCTGAATCAAAATGTTTCTTGTCAAGTTTCCAACTTCTGCTCTTTCGTCGACTACCTTATCTGTCACATCGTTCGATGGTATTAAAGTAATCGCCTCTGTTTCACTATTCTGCACATATTGCAATTTTCCCCAATGAAAATATTCCAGACCTTGCT
Organism: Cellvibrionaceae bacterium; assembly: GCA_050299435.1. Taxonomy (GTDB): domain Bacteria; phylum Pseudomonadota; class Gammaproteobacteria; order Pseudomonadales; family Cellvibrionaceae; genus 1162T-S-0a-05. The sequence goes on from JBNKVX010000074.1 coordinate 2,796, forward strand.
GCAAGTTAAGCGTTTTATCATTGGATGAAACAATAGAGCGCGCTTCCGTACGGCCGGCAAATTCATAAAAATCGGTAGGAGCAACAACTATTTGCGCTCCGCTTTGCCAGTCAACATTTTCGCTAAGCGTTAATGTCTGCGTCCCGGCTTCGGCATGCTCATTTAATTGAGTCCATACCGGAGAAGGCGCATTTGAATGCAAGTCTAAAATTCCACCATGGACAATCAAGCCTCGTGTTCCCATTCCCATGGGACCGGGATCAGAAAGCTCTGTTCCGGTAAGTGTAATAATCGCTTTATTGGGAAAAGGACGATTTTCGCGGCCGATCTCCAACTTACCATGCACCATTATCCAGTCTGCTTGAAGATGAATATCTCTTTCAGCAAATACCAGCTCACCACTTATTGTTAAATTAGCCAAACTCAGATTTTCAAGGTCCAGCAAAATAGTTTTACCGGCAGGAATAACTACGCTGTCCCCATCTGCGGGAACAATACCGTCGTCCCATGTATTGGGGTCAGACCAAGCCTGGCCTTCGGGAGGTGTAGTTGGGGGAAGGACTCCTGAACTGCTTGAACTTGATGACGAGCTTGTTGAACTTGAGCTCGTCCCCGAACTTCCGCTTGAAGTACTGGAAGTCGCGGAACCGGATGAAGAACTCGTTGTGCTCGAGGAGGAGGAACTTCCAGAAGACGAACTGGAAGCCGTTGACCCTGAAGTGTTGTTTCCGGAGGAGCTGCTGGAACTTGATGTTGTTGAACTTGACAGGTTTGAAGGAGTCTCACCGTTATCCTCAAAATCGGGGCTTCCTCCACAACCAGAAATTGCTAAACACATTACTGCAATTACGAAAATATGTAGCTTTTTAAAAGATGACAACATTTCCAGGCCTCAAAACAACACAAAAAATTAATACAAGTCACTATAGTAGTGTGTACTCCCAGCATCGGGCTCGCAACAAAGTGGCAACAACAGACATTTATGATTTATCCGCAATTAATACGCCGCAAGCACCCAAAAAACGCGAGCACAACATCTAAATTTTAAAGATAAGGCTTTGAACATAACAAGACCGGGAAATAATAGAATCGCCTTTATCATCACCAATCGACTGACTTACAAACCAATTCTCATTCTTTGACAAGAGACAACCAGCCGTATTAATGTTCAAGGGTAGACCTTTGTCTTGGCTCGGGAGCTATAAACCACCTTTTGTTGAAATAGTAGCACGGACAATCGCGCCAAGTTTGATAAATTCGACACTTGGGTTAAAGGTGCCGATTCTCTCATTTTTGTGATGGCTGCACTCTCTCACATAAGAAAATGTAGAAAGTTGCGCGAGACAAAAACAAATGGCACTTCAAAAAATAGCGCTCGCTTTTTCCAAACTCACAACACGATATTTTGAATTTTTCTATGCCCAATTTAAATAATAATTGTGATGTTTTTTCTGGCACCACCCACGTCAATGTTTTTTATCTCGCGTGAGCGACTGCCCTGGTCCTTTTGAAGAATTGAGGCATTCTCCAAATCAATACTGTAAATAGAATTTTGGCCATCAAAAATTGAAGTTTCCACATCAGCAACCGGTGTGTTATAAATTGTTGCGCTTTGCTCCTGCATCACTAGACCATGTTGCAACACCTCAATGTTAACCGGATTTGTTCCGCTTTGAATTGGGATTTCGGCAATCCAGTTTCCGGAATTATCGTCCGCCAATGTTGCGGTAACACCGTTAATCTGAACCTCAATGTTATCCATTGGCGCAAGCACTTTTTCGTCATCAACTGTAATAAACCCACGTGCATGTAACGCATCGACATAGCCGCCAATGTTCGAATCCGTAAGCGGGAACACCAAGCCCACTTCAAACTGATCAGCGCTTAGTTCGGCAATATCCCGAATGCTAATCATTAGACTGACTGACACAGATTCATCATCTTCATCAGTCACGGTGATGGACAATTCGTAAACCCCATTTGAATCGCTATCTGCGGGCATTTCAAAATCGAAATTCAAGTCTGAAGTCAGTGCGCCTGAACTTTCATCCAGGGAAAACAGATTTGCGTCACCTGTAGACTCGAGCGTAAAGGTGACTGCACTTTCCGCATCAGAGGCTTGTATGGAATAAGAAAAAGTTTGATGTTCATTCCACTCAAGAGTCTCCGGAAGATTCACAACAGGCGGAGTATTGACCATTCCACCCGAACTGGAAGAAGAGCTCGAAGAAGACGAAGAGCTTGAAGAAGACGAAGAACCTCCAAGAGGAGGAGTAGGGGTGGAGCCACCACCACAGGCTTGCAGCAATATTCGGCTAACCAATTTTTTCAGGCTCTTGAAATCTGAGTTGGCATAGGAAGGTATTGAGAGAGAAAATAAATACTAATGAAAAAGAATAGCTGTACTTAATCTTACTTTTTAATTACCTCGAATCCTGTGTCGCTAAACCAGGTATCTGAGCGGTTCCGGACCGTGGTATCCAACCTCTTTGTGGAGGGTTAAAGATTGTACGATGCATTGTTAACCCAAAGCCGTGTACAAATACCCGACTGAAGATCAATTTTCAATTGCAGGCTTGAACTATGGCTGAGTGCGCCGACCACTTTTATAAATGCCTGGTTTTGTGTGTCACAATGATAATTATTCCCCCTTGAATCTCGTGCGCGGCAAACAACTCCAACAGACGCGGAACTCGTTTCTGAATCTACACCTGACGAAAGCCCGCACTCGACATATTGCTCGCTGTCGGGAGATAAGCGTGCACCCTGCAAGCTGCCGGTAATAGTTACTTCTGTTCCATCCGCAGATGAAACGAACCGTAAGCCTTTTGAGAAAGTTGCACCAGCCAAACTGAGGCTCGGAAGCATGCAAAATAAAGTCGCTCCCACCAATATTTTTAATTTCATATGCTGTCCCTCTACGAGATTTCCAGTTCTCACATCGAAGTTGTTAAAACAAAGAATAAGATGCGTTGCGAGTTCGCAATAACGTGCATTCTTTGGTTGAGTTTGTAAAACGCAAATAAAGATAAGTGCTGGAATTGACGAGTGCGGCCGCTTCAACCAGTTCAGGCCTGTCGCTGCTACAGTAAAAGCGAATGCGAGAGGGAGTTCTTCCTCGGCAAAACATGGAGGTTTGAGTGGTGTCGGTGGCAACATCATAGTCTGCACGCACACCACATCCCAGGAATTGGATTCTATCTCCAGAATCTGCAACGGCTTGCAAATGCGCAATAACAACAGTTGTTTCTTCTGTTACTGTAAAAGCAGAGGGGTCGGATAAATCCATAGTAAACTCGTACCCAGCGAAACTAACCGTTCCTTTTGTCAGGAGTACGAGCAATACAAGTAGCGAACATTTTTTCATGCCTTTCTCCACCGTGATTCACAGCCTCTGAAACGCAACAGATCTGAGCAGCTGCGTGACTTTTTTGTTCAGGCGGAATATCACCGAGCGGGAGCCTCTTGTCTATAGCTACATATAAGTAATAAACCGAAAAGGCTCTGGAATACGGCTTGATCGCGGTACTCTGTGAGGATTGCCACCATGATTATTTAGTGGCTGTTTAGCAACAAGCGCCGCGAAACTGTTAACGCTGCATGCCGTACTTTCGCATTTTTTCTACGAGTGTGGTTCTTCGAATTGTCAAACGTTCTGCAGCTCTTGCAACGATACCACCACTGTCATCCAATGCTTGTTGAATTAAACTCTGTTCCAACCCAGTGATGTACTCTTTTAAATCGATACCGCTTTCCGGCAGCAAGGCAATATCACCCGCGCTGATTACTGCAGGTCTATTCGGCTCATCCACCTCCTGCTCAAACTCTTCGGCTGCCTCAAGTTCAACATGGCGATATTTTGCAGGTAAATCCTGAACACCAATGACACCGTAGGGATTCATAATGGCCATGCGTTCGACCAGATTCGCCAGTTCGCGCACATTGCCCGACCACTGATGTTGGCACAAAGATAGAATGGCTCCAGAATTAAAGCGAATTGAACTGCGGTTTTCCGCTTCGAGGCGAGCAACCAGCTCATTGATTAACAGGGGAATATCTTCCGCACGCTCTCTCAACGAAGGCATTTCAATAGGAAACACGTTTAAGCGATAATATAAATCTTCTCTGAAAGACCCTTCCTCAATCATTTTTTCCAGGTCGCGGTGAGTAGCGGCAATGATTCTCACATTTGTATTAAAGGTCTTATTTCCACCAACACGCTCAAAGGATTTTTCTTGCAATACCCGCAATATTTTAACTTGCATGTGCAAAGGCATATCACCAATTTCATCCAGGAATAAAGTGCCACCTTCGGCCATTTCAAATCGACCCGCACGCGAATTTACTGCACCAGTAAACGCGCCTTTCTCATGACCGAACAATTCACTTTCTAACAATTCCGCTGGAATTGCACCGCAGTTAACCGGTACAAAGGGATGATCGCGACGCGCAGAGTGATAATGCAGATTCCTTGCAACCACTTCCTTACCGGTTCCAGATTCGCCTTGAATCAAAACAGTGACTTCCTTATCAGCCACTTGTTCCATCATTTTTCTGACAGTCAGAATTTGCCGACTAGTGCCCACCAGACTTCTGAACAGATGGACCGGACGTCCGTCGTTTTGACCGCGACTTTCCTGGGCCACATTGAATCGCTGGGCCCGGTGCAAAGCAGTAACCAGGGTATTGTAATGAACAGGATCTTCGAGAGCACCCAATACCATGTGACGCAGATAGGGATCCCACTCTGCATCAACCTCCTGCCACTCCCCTACCAGTATGATGGGTTTCATTCCCCACGTTTGATGAACACTTATTAACAGCTGCTGCAATTCCAGATCATTGGGGGGGGCGCGGAAAATTATTAGGCCCAGATCATCCGGTTGTAGTTTGTCGCGGCTTTTAACTTCGTTAAAATCTTTGTAAGTTGCTGCAATACAATGTTCATCCAGGAATTCTAATATGACGCTCATGTCGTCATGCTCTGAGGCATGTTGACTCACCACAAGTATTTTTTTGTCGCCCAGCACTTGATACCACTCCTGCTTAATTATCTGGCTTCCTGAAAGCATTGGTGCTTACTGTAAACCAACTACCAAGGGAAACTTTAAATTCAGGCAATAAATTGACTCTCTGTCGCCCGAAGTAAAGTGCTGAGTTAGTAATAGTCAAGATGCCGCCGAGAGTCAAATTATCGACAGCTAAAAAAGAATTTGTACTAAAAGACAAAAATATTGGCAGTAAATTATTCTAAAACAACGAAATTTTTAATAATTTTTAATTGACAAAGATTCCCTTCTTAACTACATGAAATCATTCGCGACGTTCTATTTGATTTTCCATTTCTGCTGGCAGGTTATCAACCAACCTGGCGTAAGTAGACAAAATATTTTCCAGTTCACTCACCAAGGCACCTGTGTCACGATTCTCATCATCAAACGCTGCATTAAGTGATTGTCCCAATTCCACATCCCAATGGCGGACATCATCCCATTTACATTCATTAAATGCTTTTTCCAGTTCCCGACGTGCTCTTCGGAGTGCAAACTGACTGGCATTGACTACGCTCATGAACTCTTCCTTCTTTAACTACAGTTAACCGCTTAAAAAGGTTAACGGCAGCGAAGAGAAGAGCTTTAGCGTAGGGGGTTAATTATCTGTGGCCGGTCAATATTTCTATGATGCTTGCGCAATTGATGCACCATTCTTAGGCTCAATTGCATCCCAGCCAGATTTAATCTCACCCAGTAGCTGTGCCATTTCCGTTAAAGCTTCGATAGCTTCGTCGATAGGCAAGGCTTCCAGCCTGTCTAGAATGTATGCGTACACCTTTTCAAGGTTAAGCGCTATTACCCCGCCATTTTCAAAATTTAAACTATTATTTAAACCTTTAACAATGGCAGTGAGCTTTTCAACAAGCACCTGTGCTTCATCAATATTGCTATTTTGAATTGCTGTTTTCGATTGTTCAATACGCTCGAGTGCACCTTCCAACAAGAGAGAGATAACTTTATGTGAATTTGCCTCACTACCACAGGCTTCAAGTTTTTTTGCTGCTTCCGTTTGTGCTATTGACATAGCAACCTCCTGAATAAATATCGAAACGACAATTAAATGCCGCTATTCACAGTCAAGAGTGCTTAATGCAGGGAAAGTGCCAAATATAAAATCGTAAAGATAATTGAGATCAATTAGCCAATTTGTTGCCAGGCACTGCGCAAATCTAGAAGCAAAGTACTCGCTTCTTCCAATTTACTTTCATCATTTTGAAAATGTGCTTTGGTTAATAAGCTTTGAATATAGACGTATAAAGCGTCAAGGTTTTCGGCTATATCTCCGCCCTCATCAATATTGAGGTTTTCACGCAAACCACCAATAATGCTGATGGCTTGATTAATACGCTTTCCTTTTGCTTCGGCTTGTTTAAACTTCATTGCCCCACGCGCTTGAACAATTCGTTCTAACGCTCCTTCATATAACATATCAACGAGTTTGTGCGGGCTTGCAGATTCAACGCTGGCGTGGGCATGAACTTTGGCGTAAGAATTGACAGCAACTTGTTTATTCACGACAACCTCGAAATAATCTGCTCTGATAATACTATCGCTATCGGCTTTGGATTACATTACTTTAATAAATTATTTTGCTGAAGGATGGAACTTGTCAGCGGAGACAGGGAATATACTTTCAAACACCTTCGGAGGCAGGAAGCCGACGAAGAGCGTACAGGGATGTATTTACAGCGTGTTTTGAAAGTATATTCCCTGTCTCCGCTGACAAATAGCTTTATTCCCAAAAATTATACGAGACTAATTTTTTAATCTTTCTTCGCAGTAAAGGGGAGAGACTCAATGAGGTTTTCGATAAACGACCCAGATGTATTCAGACTGGCCAAAATTCTTTCCATGTTAATAAACTGCTGAATCAAACGCTCTTCATAGGTCGACATGCGTCGATTCAAGGAATCCTGATCATCATCGACCTCTTCCAGCCGAGTTTCGAGCGTGGCCTCTCTTGTATCAATCAAACCATTACGAGCCAGATATTCGTTTATTAGCGCTTCCAGCTCGCCCGCAAAACCACGAGAAAAATTAACTGTCGCTGAAGCCGCATTCTCGCCGACAACCAGTGCAAGCCCCGCACCGGGTTCGTCAAGGTCAGGAAGTAAAACATTTGAAGATCCAAAACCACTTACACCATTGACTGTGCCTGACACGGTCGCACCAACTTGTGCACCATCGGCAATGGTCAGCCCAAGATTATTTATTGAATCTGTACTCGCATCCACAATATTGACTTCAGAGGAACTGCCGTATTTCGTTGAAGTAATAATAAGTTGATTATTGGTCGCGTCATATTCGACAATCACTTCCGCGCCCTTTTCTTCCAGGTTTACGTCATTATTGATCGCGTTTTGAATCGCAACAACAAAGTCATCAACTGTCTCATAGGTGTCTGACGGCACTGTGATTTCTTCCGAAGTTGTGCCATTAACTTCGATGGTGAACGTGTAAGTACTTGAGCTTGAATCGTAGTCCGGAAAGGCTGTACCCACGTTCAAACCTAATACGTCACCCGTGTATTCGCCTCTGGCAGGCGTTTGATCAATTTCTATTAAGTATTCACCCGCGCGAGTGCTGTTGTTATAACTGTTAATATAAATCGAAGGATCATCTGTTGAGGTATGAGGTGCAAATAATTTTTGAATATCTTCAAAATTGTCTTCAAGGGCTTGACTAAAAGTATCCTCATCAATGCTCATTGTGCCATCAAGCTCGGTACGAATCCCGATTGCCCCTAAGGCTGTGAAACTCGAGTCAACTAATCCCGGAACAGCGCTGCCAATAACAGTGCGAATTTGTGACAACATGGATTTCACAAGTGAATCGTTGGCAAGCGACCCTTGCAATGTTTGCGCCTTGCCTTCTTCATCCTCTTCTTCATACAAGCCAACTATCGGCTCGATTGTTTCTAAAAATGAATTATAAGCATCTACAAAATCTCGAATACTTTGCTCAGCAAAGCTTTTATCTTCCGTTACTGTGATCGTGACAGGCACACCCGGGTCGGCGCTGCGCACGTCCAGACTCAGCCCCTCAACGATGTCGTCGATATTGTTCGATTCGCGGTAAACCGTAAATCCGTTGATAGTTAATTCTGCATCTGTGCCGTCTTGTTGATGAGTCAAATTTGAAGTGCTTGTGTCAAAAACAAAGCGTGAGAGACCACTGGTGTCAGTATGATCTCCGTCGCTATCGTTAACGGCTATTTGTAACTCGTTATTTGCACCGGATTGTGCATTGATTTGCAACACATAACCGCTGCCGTTATACACAATACTCGCTTGCACCCCGACATCGGCATCGTTGATCGCATCTCGCAAACCTTCCAACGTGTTGTTACTGGAATCAATAACAATATCGACTGAATCTACCGAGGTATCCTGGCTAAAGGCTGTCATCGCGCCTCCAGAAGCAGTCACATCTCCGAACGACAAGGTTAAGGTTCCCTCGCCTACAGCATCTTCAGGGTCGCTAAATATTTCGGAAGTGAGCGACTGTGATTGTGCGATGTCTTCTACCGTAAAGGTATAGGTGCCCGGCTGCACATCGGTGCTGAGTTTTGTTGGAACTAGTGCAGTGCTCTCGGTATATGAGGCTGTCTTACTAAACATCCCTTCGGGATCTGTCAGCGTATTAGCAGCATCTCTGAGAGAGGAAAGTGCGCTACTCAACAAGCCAAAATCTGAAATCTGTGTTTTCGTTAAATCACGCTTGGTATCGATACGCTCTTGCGGCGCCGCGCGTTCGATAGCAGTTAATTGTTTCACAAGATTGTTGGTATCGATGCCTGACCCGGCACCCAAAGATTGAATAATATTGTTGTCAATCATTTCACTGCTACTCCAACTCTCAAAAAACAACTGCTGTTTAAATACGTCCTTTTAAAATTTACTCCATTAATAAATAACGTTTCACAACAACAAAAGACGCATAGCCATCCATGCGCCTTTATTTCGTTTACATTGACCAGCTCCAGAGCCTGGCAATTTATTGCCGCTTCCTTATCCTAAAGCATTCACCAAATGTAGTTCACCATCTTCCTTCAACTTCCGTGCCAGATTGAGGAATATATCCTCGGGGATTTGGCGAATCAATTCGCCCGAATGACTATCTACAACTTTAATTACGGTTTTCTCCAACTCTTCGTCAACAGTGAAATGTAAATCTCTTTGCACCAGTTGAACAAAATTGTTTAAAGAAGCTACCGCCTCTTCCAATTCTTTTGGTGATTTTCCTTGTGTAACCTCATCCACTTTGCTTTCGTTTTCCGTGGCTGACGGCTTAAGCTCGCCAGTATTCTTTCCTTGAATATTTTCAGCCCCCTTTGATGAAGCAGGCCGAACGTTCACTTGATTCGTCAGGGCTGTATTTGTTACTTCATTCATGGGTTAACCCTCTTTTCTCTAAGACCTTGGCCGGTTCAGTGAACCGGCCTTGGACTACTTCTCAATAATTGGTAAGTATCACTCACCGGCTTACTGGAGAAGTGCGAGAACTTGTTGAGGACGGGCATTTGCTTGCGCCAACATCGCTTGCGATGCTTGTTGCAGAACTTGTGCTCGGCTCAATTGCGCAGTCTCTGAAGCGAAATCCGCATCAACAACTCGTGAACGCGCTGCTGAAGTTTTTTCCGAAATACTGCTCAAGTTCGATACCGTAAAGTCAAGTCGGTTACTGATCGCACCCATATCTGCACGAGTGGAGTTTATTTGCTCGAGAGCCGAGTCAATAATACTCACCGCACTTTGGGATCCTGATATGGTTGATACATCAACCCCTGCGACCGATCCTGCACCGACTGCTGAGTTTTGTTCTTGCAATCCAGTCATCGCAAGTACATCTGCAGCGGTAGCATTATCACCGTATTTCACTGCAACGATACTTCCATCAGTGCTGCGCAGACCAATTTGGTCGTCACTTCCATCACCGGCTTCAAAAGCAATCACACCCGTTTCTGAACTGAACTTGTTGATAGCTTCAATAACGTTAGTGATAGTTGCTGCAGTTGAAGTACCTGCATCAATTTCGCCGATTTCAACACCGTTGATAACTAAATCACCGTCGTTGATATCATTGCTTGCATTTGATGCAAGTGCCTGACCCAGGATGTTGCCTTCGTCGTCGTGAATGTTGATACCCAAGGCGTCGACGGTTGCTGTTGTCGCACCAGATTGAGCTTCAATTTTCAGTCCATCACCACTGGTATCTGAGACAACCAGCCGGAAATTTCCATCAGTTTCAGTGCCGTCAAAACCTGCTGCATCCAGGGCTTTTGTTCCAGAACCTGAGACAGTGATACTTTCAACACCTTCCTGACTCAATACCAATTTGCCTGTGTCAGAAACAGAAGCTGTTATTGCAGTATCAGAATTGATTTTATTGACCAAATCCTCAAGGCTGCTAGTTCCTGTCAGCACATAGCTTTGACTATTTCCGTCGCCGTCAACAACAGCAAGGGTTAGCGTGTCAGTGCCGGCAATAAGTTGACCGTCACCGGTGCTTTCACCCTCTGTAGAAACCAGTGCAGAAACTTCGGCACCTTTTCCATCAAGATCTGAATTGATCGAATCCAAAGCTTCATTTAGTGTGGCTGAGCCTGTCAGTGAAGAAATATTGACATCGTTGATTTGTAAATCATTGGCGGTGACAGCATACAAATCTGCAGTACCACCAGTGAAAGCTTCACCGATCAGGTCACCGCCTGATCCACCCAAGCTAGAAGAGTTGAAACCTTGAATTTCAAAACTCATGGTTTGGTTCGCTTCTGAACCTACTTGCAAAGCAATCTCGCCCAGTGATCCGTCCAGAACTTTTTGACCGTTAAATGTAGTGGTTTCAGCGATCCGATCAAGTTCTGCTTTAAGTTGTTGCACCTCCGCATTTAGCGTGGCACGGTCTGTGTCGGAATAAATTCCGTTTGCAGACTGGATAGCCAACTCACGCATACGTTGCAGAATGTTGGTGGACTCTTCCAAGGCACCTTCTGCTGTTTGGATCAATGAGATACCGTCATTCGCATTACGAACGGCTTGGTCCAAACCACGAATAGCGGCTGTTTGTCGGTTAGAAATAGCAAGACCCGCAGCGTCGTCGGCGGCGGAGTTAATGCGTCGACCTGAAGACAACCGCTCACTTGCTTTATCCAGTTCAGATCCGATCTGAAGCAATTGGCGCTGCGCATTCAATGACGCGACGTTGGTATTTACTACTAAAGGCATGTTGGCCTCCTGAAATTCTCTGATTCTCAAAACCGACATACCCGCCGGCACAATGTGAGAAGCAAGTGTTTTGGCACATCGCCCCTCACTTCCTGATAAAGTTAGCGGCAAGAGAGCGGCAAACTTTAACCGCTTAAGCTTCGCCACTTAGACGCATTTCTTCCGAAAAACCTTAACTAGCTAAAAAATTGACATAAAACAATGGATTTTTGAGAGAAAAATCTGGGCCTTGGTTTAAATTTCCTATACTGAAGACACAGAGGTTTAATGACCAATATTTGCAATTGAACACGTTATTTTCTAATAGGCGGATAGGGAAATGTTGAGCGCAGAAGTGACTAATTTAGATAAAAATGGATTTCATATATTTGGCGAAATTATTGAGGGACAAGACATCAATGGCTTATATCAGAAAATGCGGAACTCTCGCGATTTTGGTCCTAATTTATTCTTAGAAGAAAACGAATACCTCAAGCAAAAAGACCACTTTGGAACAAACCCAACCCCGACTTTTAATTTTCTGAACGATTTTGAGCGCGATCTTGCGATTGTTGAGCGTGACGATCGTGTGATGAAGACGCTTTCTGAAGTGCTTGGCGAGGATTACCAGATAGTCCTGAAAAAAGCTGTTTGCGGAGTACCAGAAGCTTGGATACCGGCATGGATCAGAAAAAAAATAGAGGGTGTGAATGTCGCAAATCTCGGTCCTTATATTAAAAAAGAATTCCGTGACATTACTTATTTCCGCGGAATCGATTTTCACCAGGATATCATTGATTGGCCTCAAGGAAGTACAGATCTTGACCCCTCTACTTTCTTAACCTTGTATGTTTATTTGCATGACGTCGACGAGTTTGATTCGCCTTTACATATTTTACCTGGCACACATCGCTACGGCGCAAGTTTATTCCCACATCAATTAATCAAAAAGGAAGATTGCTGGACGTACCACGATGATTTTGGCAATGCACTTGAAAGTCAGGATACCTTGCTACTCGGTAAAGCTGGTTTCGTCGGACTTTGGCACAACTGCTTACTTCATGGAACCCAACCTGTAAAACATGAATCTGACAAATTTCGTTTATCAATTCGTTATTTAATTGGTAAATCCAATGCACGGAAAACCAAAACCGCAATTGACTCTATAAATGAAAATATCTGTGGGCCACTTACGCCTATTCGCACCCGCAATGACCTGGATTTAAAGGGGCGAGCGAAATACCGAGGTAATGTGATTAATCAGAACTAGCGTAGATTTATTTATAAGGCCAGTTTACTTGCTGTAAAATCCTACAACATATGCAAATCAAAAATATCGATTTGCGATCCGTGTTCCCCACAAATAATTTCCAGTTCTGAACGAATTTCAGTAGCAAACGCTTTCGATGCAATTAATACTGCGTGTGGCTTTGCGTTTAATGCGTGTTGAAAGTCTTGAATTTTACACCCCTGAATTATTTCGCCGTACAAGGCAGAATTTTTATCAGATATCGCAACCAAACTTAGGCCAGCATTTTGCAATGCCGTACACGCCACCTGTCCCGCCTCCCCTGCACCGTGTACCAGAATATTCTGATAGCCCTTATTCCTGATTTTCAAGGCCAGCATGTAAAACGCTAAGTTTAAATCGTGCTGCCCGCTGTGCACACTTAGGTAATGATCCAACAAATAGTCCGGGGCATAGCGCATTACCGCACCACGTTTCCAATAACATCGCCCCTCTTCATTTGCAGGATGACTTTGAAGAAAACCTTTAACGCCCATGCTACGGATAGCATTTTCAGAGTTTTTGGATATCACCTCACTGACTTCGCAATTTCCGTAACCGGTGTCAATCAACAAATCACCAAGATAATTTGCTTCATCAACAGTCGGAAACTGCACCACACGGTTGAGGTTTCGACAAATAACGTCCCGTGAAAACTCGCAGGCCCTTTTTTTTCTAAACGTCTGCGACCACACATCCGCATAAGAAAAAATCCCTTCCTGCACAATGTTTCTTATATGCATCAAATCTTCATCAACACAGTCCGTTCCTGCAAGGGGCACTACCTCGCCATCTGCGTTTTGCTGATAGCCAAGCGTTGTGCCGTGGGGACCGTAAAATAATTCCTCAAAAAGCCCACCGCTTTTTGCCAGCTCTCTCAGCACCGATTCATTTTCAGAAGAACTTGACAACCAAGCCTCAACATTGAACCCTGCTATTTTCTGCTGAGCCATTTTATCTGCCCTACCCCAGGTAATAAGGCTACAAATTTTCCTGGCGGGTTTATCCCGAAAAGGAGCTCGAGCAAAATTTACACCCAGGGTATTGTTACTTGAATGATCCACTACCAGGATAGTTTCGGCGTCGGAAAATATTTTTTCCAGATAAAGTGTGAGCAATTCAAGCTCATTATGAAGCACTGCTTCTAAAGAATGTTCATGTTGCAGTAAGGCCTCCAAAATGAAAGTATGCACTCCCTTGCCATCATCCAGACTTCGACCTGCAAGAATGTTCACTGAATAGGATTTAAATTCTTCAAGCTCCTTGGGTACTA
>JBNKVX010000075.1:0-16432 GCA_050299435.1 Cellvibrionaceae bacterium
CTTCACAAATGTGGGCCGAAATTAGATATCTGATGACTGCCATCCAGAAATATAGCGAGAATTTTTTTGCTCAAGTTAAACGGAGGATTTAAAGTTGCCGCATGTTAAAATTAAACATTTCCCCGCATCAATTAACGATCATGAAAAGGAGATTTTTATAAAGGCGGTATCCTCCGCCGTTCTGAATCTCTTTAAGTGCGACTTAAGTGCCATATCTATCGCCATGGAGCCCGTTGAGATTAAGGATTGGCGGGAAAGGGTTTATGAACCAGAGATCATCCAACAGAAGAAACTCCTAATTAAATTGCCAGATTATACCCCAAATTAGGTGACCTTGGCCCTTAAAACTTGTCCGGTGAAGAGTGGATTCTGTCGCAACAGAGGAGACAGACGACATGAAGCGATCACGGTTCACAGAAGAGCACATCATGGGGATGCTCAGGGAGCAGGAAAGCGGTCAGAAGACAGCGGATGTTTGCCGTTATGGGGTATCGGAAGCAACATTTTAGAAGTACAGAGTCAAAATATGGCGGTATGGCTGTTTCTGAAGCGCGGCGTTTGAATGGCTTGGAAAATGAGAATGGCTGCCTGAAGAAGCTGCTTGCCGATAAAATGCTGTATAATGTGCTGCTGCGGGATATTGCTGCAAAAAAATCGCCAAGTATGGCGCGAAGCGAGAAGACTTTATTCGACTATTGCGAGAGCACGGTACGAGTGAGCGCCGGGCGAGCGCGGTCCTGGCAGTGGATCGGCCCAGTGTGAGATATCGCCCTCGACGGCCGGATGATATGCACTTGTGCATACGCTTCAAGGCGATGTCGCGTGAGCACAGGCAGTTCATTTATCGCCGCTTGCATGTGATTCTGGTATGAATTGACCAATAAAGCTAGAAACGCGACTCATAAGTTTAGAATTTGGGACGCATAAAATGAGAACGGGCAGAATAAGTTCATTTGATTGAGATGAGTTCGCTCTGTCCATTCTTTCGCGCCGAGATTTTTGCGACAATGTGTCTGGTTGCCGATACTCTTATCAGCCCCTGCCCACGTTGAATCTGATTCTGAAAGCTTTCGTGATGCTTCTTCTTAACGGATGAGCCGCTTATAAGCTTCCTGTTCCTGCTTTCGTATTAAGTCTTCCAATGTAGGTCGTCGCGGAGTTGCTGCTTCCGTTGTTAGCCTAAGGCCGAGTATGGCTAATAATGTTTCCATCTTCCTGATTCCCTTTTCATGTAATTTTCTATTTTATAGAGCATTCAGGGTTGAACGGTTGACACGGGTCGCTGCTGCAAGATCTACTTGCCGCATTCCCTTTGATCTTTTGTGACTTCGGATCGTCTCACCAGCATCGTAAATGTCCATCGCCAAACTAATGTCTAATAGTTTGAACATTTTATCTGAGATAATGAAAAATGTCTAATATACTGGGCGTGGATCGTCTGTTTTTACACTCCCATTATAAAGTGAGCCGAATAGGATATTGAACCGGCTCATAAGGTAGGTTTGAATTGGGTAATTGGGTAATTGGGTAATTGGGTCTGACAGGAAAAGGACTGGCCCAACGTCACTTGGGATAGGTATCAGAATCAAACCTACTTGCCTTCTATTTATCAAGAACAGGGATATGTGGCCGGATCAGTTAACCCGCTGAACGGCAGCAGAGCCCTAGACACCAGAGCACTTACTCAGAACATTGTTGCGTTTTTCGCAATTGAGGGTAAGCACTATGATGCAACTCTGGTATCTGCTGAAATCGAGCGCGTCTTTTCTGTGAAGGACGTCTTTAAACCATTCAGAGTAGACGCCTCCGAATTTGCCCTTGTAGGTACAATTGACGCCCATAGAGGCGCTTGGGGTAACTCCTCGAAATAGGCTACATAGTATTGCGAGGTTCCGTTCTTCATCACAGGCACAATAGAGATCAGGTTCCAGCCATTATTGGCCATCTGTTTTACTTCCTCTTCCGTCGGTGGTGTATTGTAACGCTGAATCCTGTTGCTCGTTTGATAGCTTGTGCGAGAGCTTGATCGGTAGAAGGGCGCTGATTGACCTTCATGTAGGTGACTCCGGGAAGGAGGGCCGTTGGGCCTTTGGCGTTGTCGGGACTCAGATGACGGCACTTATGCCTATATCAATCAGGAAAGCCCGATCAGTGCCGCAACGCGAACCAATATCAAGCCTCTGAAATATTGAAATGCCAGTGGCTACAGGGAAGCGACTGGAGCTTGACGAGCAACAAAGCTGCATTGTTGTTAGTGAGTTGAACAGGTTCGTGTGAACTGGGCCAGATTCACGCCGTATCCTTGGTAAGGAAACGCTTTGGTACTATGGAGATGTTCCGGCTAAATTGTTGAAAAAGATCAAGGAGCGTGTCGATCGGTGCCGCGCTGCTGGGACACTAACCGTCTCAAACTCGGAATTGCTTAAAAACGCCCAACTGGGTGGCTTTATTGCGTTCAGCTCTGCAGTCAAAGCACAAGCCATACCAGAAGGGCGATCCCGGTTAGGAATGCTGCGACGCGGACATAATAGCCGTCTCGTAAGCATCGGGTTAGATGAGAGAAAGGTGCTTTCTCGATTTTGCGCAGGGAGTGCTCCAGTGCTGCGGCACTCGATTCAAGCGCTCTGAGCCGATATTGCCGTTCGCCAAGAGCCGGTATACATACTTCTAGTGTATCCGCGGCATTGGCTGGCAGCTTATCCGGGTAGGAGAGACCTGTAGGGCTCTTCAGCCCGGTGCGCTGCTTTCTGAGCAGGAGGATTGCAGTTGGTGAATAAGCTTCAGGCCTTGCTCTGCATATGGGGGGGAACCCCCGCAGGAATCGCGTGGCAATCATGTACGAGGGTACCCTCGTACATGATTGCATCCAAACCCTATACAGAGCACAAATTTAACCAAATCCTCTACTTATGACTGGAAGAACGTTGGGGCGCAGATTACTTCCGGAAGCTTAGAGATAGAAAGGTGCCACCGTCATTATTAGCCTTGGACTTTTTGGAGCGAAGCGGTTGCAGCAGTTCGTGTGGAGCGAACAATTAAAGCGGATAGCTCTTTTGCCGCAGGATTCTTGAGTGCATCATAGTGGTCATATGCAACGTTTAGGATTGACGTTTCTTTGCCACAAACGGATTTTAAAGTTTCAAGAAACGAGAGAGTATCACCGTCTGCCTTAATGATTGTGACCGGCGCCGAGATTTTACGTTCCGATAATTCTGACAAATTATACTCGAATTCATACGTGGTTCGGGCAATTTCGACGATCCGTCTAATTATTGTTGAAGGAAGAGACTTTTGGTGTTTTTGAATGAACTCTACAAAACCCTCAAAATCATCCACTTCTCGGATACAGGCATCGCTGATAGCCGGATCAATCCTCCCAACAAATATTGACACCAGAACATTAACAAATTCTAGATTTGATATTTTGGCTCTTCGAGGACCGGGTATGTGCTGGGTAGCGGATGCTATTTTGGGGTTTCCCGGACAAAGCATAACTAACTGATCAATTTTTCGCCCTGCTTGCTCCAATTGCCATGCTGCTTCAAAAGCAACTTTAGCCCCAAATGAATACCCCCAAAGGGTTATGGGGCCATTAGGTTGTTTCTTAAAAATCTCGATGCAATCGGCTTTCGCCATTTCGGTAATGCTGGTATAGGGCACTTCATTTTCATTTAATCCATAACTTTGGACCCCAATAAACGAACGCGTGTTCTCTTGCGCTAGCAGTCGCAGATTCATTGGATAGCCACCAAGCCCTGGCCAACAGAAAATCGAATTCTCGGCAGAGTTGTTGTTAAGTAAGACAAGGCGAGATTTTTGCAATTGACTTCGATGTGCCTCTTCAATTTGCAACGCCAAATCAGTAAGGCGTGGTGTTTCAAAAACCGTTTGAATAGGTAGATTTATTTTAAAGTCAATATTAATCTGGTTGAGCATTGCTATAGCCTTAAGCGAATCCCCTCCCAATCCAAAAAAATCGTCATGTCGAGATATTTTGTTGCCGCCGAGCACCCTAGTCCAAATCTTGGCAAGTCTCTTTTCGTTATTTGTTTTAGGAACTACGTATGGTTTAGGAGCTAGTAACTTAGTAATTTGTTGCGATGCAGCAACCGCTTTATGATCAACTTTCCCACTTGCAGTGCGTGGCAATAGTTCAAATATCGCAACCTCGTTAGGTATCATGTAATCAGGTAAAATGCGCCCTAGCTCTTCTTTGATCATTTCCGCCGGTCCTTGCATGTGAACGATATCTTCGTTCATTCCTTCACTTGCAATCTGATCCGGGCTAACTTTGCCCCCCACGAAGAAATAACTTGGTCCGGGTGAAATATGTGCCTGCTGCAGTATTCTCTCAAAAGAATTCGAGACAGACGTCGGGTGTCCGCTCTTGGAGCTGTAGCCAGAAGACATGAATCCAAAGTCTGATGAGTTTCTTTGAAATACGTGCATACCAAACCCGAGCGCAATAAAAGCAAGTCGGGGATTTTCTTCGCGAGATAATACAGAAAAACCGATACCAGCTCGGTCGTAAACCCTTTGGTTTATCGCTATGACATCTCGGCGATTTATAAAGGTATCGGAAATTTTGGTGAAAGATTCGGGTTTTATCTCCCAGGTACCGGGAGTGAAATTGTGATCGTTTCCGGTAGAGGGCATTGCCTGCCCATATAATTCAAGCTTGGGCACCCATCGCTTCGATCGATGGCTTAACTTAAAACATCCAAGATGGACATATTCATTGTCTCTTCCATTTGAAACGTCGATCTCAAAGGCCCTCTGATCAGGGCGAACGGCGAGGCCTAGAGTTGCCAAATTCTCATCTAGGACGCCGATCATATGACCAGCTTCCATTTCGAGAACTTCAAGCACGTTAATTTTATAGACTTTTTCTATTGCCGGCAGATTTCCTACGAAATGAAATCTAAGTCCTGATAAACGATTTCTTGCGTGGAGTACACGAATCAAAGAATGACGTTGAGGATGATAGTAATAAATGCCGTTTGGTATCCATTCAAGACCAACGCACTCCAAATATAGCTGAGTTGCGTACAAAGCCCCTGGAGACGCGTAGGCGTATTTTGGGAGAAGTCGATGCTCACTTTGAAAGCTGCCTAACATTCGCATGACTGGCCCGAAATTTTCGGCACAAATGTTGACGGGGCGTCTCGATGATATTTTGTCATGCAGGCGTGAAAACCATTCCGCTGTAAGCTTTTCAATGTCCGGTTTAGATGCATAGCCACCGTCATAGAAGCGGTACGTTTTTCTTCCGAATGCACTTTTTCGCTGTTGATTTGAGGCAACCAAGCCTGGGAGTTTTATTTCAGGCTGATCGTTGTCGAAATTGAATTCTCTCACGCCTTGAGCAGCAAGTTGGGCTTTGACCTGGACTTTATCCACTTTGGAACTGTGATGTTGGCCCCCTGCTCCCTGGTCCATTAGCGCCGCTTCTTTTTCATTCAGTTCGACACATGCGACTAGGGTCTCGCCGTTGCTGCGTTGATTTTGCTTGACGACAACAGAAGCACTTTTTACCCACGGGTGCTCCTCAATTGTTGTTACAATTTCCTCAAGCTCCACACGATATCCGCGCAACTTTATTTGATTGTCAGAGCGTCCTATGAATTGGATGGTTCCGTTAGAATTCATGGCACAAATGTCTCCCGTGCGATATAAACGCAGTCCATCAAGTTTTGCCGGAGACAAGAAACGTTCTGAGGTTTCTATCGGAGCGTTGCGATATCCACGCGCAAGCTGCGTGCCGCTAATATACAGCTCGCCTTCTGTGTCGAAGGGAACTTGATTTAGCTCGCCATCCAAAATGTGACATTTGATACCGACAACGGGTGATCCGATAGAAACAGTCCTGGATGTTTTTTCAGCAATTATATCCCACGTAACTTCTTGTGATAAAGCGTTAATTGTGCATTCAGTAGGGCCATAAAGGTTAACGAATCTTACCCCGTTCATGCGTGTCAACACTTTCTTGGCAAGTTTTCTCGATAAAGATTCTCCTCCTGAAAAGACATTTGTTAATGATTGGCACTTAAGGAAGTGATCATTCTCGACCAAATTTGCAAGCAATGTCGGTACACATTGCAGATGAGATACTTCGTAAGCTGATATTGAAGAAATCAGGGCATCTATATTTCGATAGAGATTGGGTTTTCCAGCAACTACAGTAGCACCAACTGCTGGTGCAAGGAGCTCCCATTGAGCGGCATCAAAGCTAATCGGAGTCTTCTGAAGTATACGGCTGCCTATTGATAGGTGATTTTGATCTTTCAACCAGTTCATTTGGTGAACAATCGCATCCTGCGTAATTTCGACTCCTTTGGGACGGCCTGTGCTGCCGGATGTATAAATCACGTATGATAGATCGGTGTTTGAAGCCCCTTTTAACGGCTCTTCAAAAGAGGAAGTCATCTCTTCAATAACAAGAATTCGGACCTTCGCCCCAACGATATTCCGCAATCGCCTTTCCAGATGCCGCTGAGTGATGATGGTACTAACACCACTATGATCCACGATATAACGAATCCGTTCGTCTGGATATTCTGGAGCAAGTGGTAAATACGCGTGCTCGGAAAAAATAATCCCCCATAATGCCGCTATCATCATGGAGGAGGAAACGGCGTAAAGACCGATACATTCTTGACGTGGCTCTACCGATTTCAAAATATTCCGAGCATGTAGCTTAGCTATACATTCTAATTCGGACATGCTGACGTCACCATCAGGTGAAGCTATAGCCGTATTGTTTGGGTAATATTTAGCTTGCTCTGAGAGCATTAAGGAAAGTTTATTTTGAAGGGGGCTTGAATAATTCATACAGGTCATTGGTTTCAATCCCATAGAACGCGAACAAAGCCAATTAGAATCATCTGAAAAAATCCGTCAAAAAAAACCAAGATTGAATAGAAGGCTTTCAGTCGACTTAATGACCCACCGAACAAGTCGTTCGCAGATGATCACTTTCTGTCAGCTTACCGAGTGGTTATAGCCAGCATTTGCCTGGCAGTTTCAGCGCGCTTCCATGCCTCGTAGGAGTTCCCACCTACTGCGACAACGTAACCTAATCGCGTAGAGCTCTTCGTTAAAGGCTCAACAATTTTTCCAAACAATTGATTTAGACTTACTTCTTTTATTGCCTCACTGTATTTCACCTCTCTCTCCCCCAAAACCTCCGTAATTTTTCCCTCTGGAGCTGTAAAGAATGAAATCGCTGCACCACTTCCATTGCATTTCACAGGAGGGGAAACATCTTCACCAATAAGAAGCAGGACATGATCTTCTACAGGGTCTCTTAAAGTAGAAAGATTTACCAAGTCAGGAATACGATCTCCGCCGGGTCGTCCATTTATTTCGATAAGTTTGGGGCCACTGTCGTCAATTTTTAGTTCCACATGCGCGGCACCTAGATCAAAACCTATGGCATCCAAAGCTTCGCAAGCAACGCGCTCACAGTCTGCAAGGAGCTTCACAGGGAGACACGACGGGAATGCGTGGCCAACTTCGACAAAGTGTTTTTTTCCGCCTAACATTTTGTCGGTAACACCATATACGCAATGTTTACCATCTATCGTAAGCGTCTCAACACTGACTTCGTGACCTTTGATACATTCTTCCACCAAAATCGCAGGATAACGATTCTGACCGCGAACGTTTTTAATTTTGGAACGGATGTGATGGAAATGACTTTTAACCTCGTCGAGGTCGTAACATTTAAGTACGTCTGTACTACTGGTTTCGTCTGCTGGTTTTAGAATACAAGGCAGCTTAACTTTATCGATGGCTTCATCGAGGTCAGACTCAGCGGTCACAGCGACAAACTCTGGTATAGGCACTCCTGACTTTGCGCAAGCCATACGGGTCAGGTGCTTGTTTCGGGCTTGCCGCGCAGCATCAGGGTTGAGACAGGGAAGTCCCAGTCGCTTAGCTATCTCGGATGTATTGACGATATCGTATTCGCTCAACGTTAGGAGAGCATGAAAAGTACCCCTTTCAAATTCAAGCCGCATTTCTTGGCAGACTGCGTCAATGTTATTGGTTTCGCAATTTCGAACCTCATCAACGTATGTCTCGATGTATTTTTTACCCATTGGAATTTGGGTGTATCGCTCGAGATCTCTAGTAATAAACGTCACATGAAATCCTGCCTGTTTACAAACTTTGAAACCTTGAAACCCGGATCCAGACAAATTGCTTTCAATAACGGCTAATCTTTTCATTATATCCACCTCAACAAAGAGAATTATTACTATACGAACTAACGATCTGGGGTGTTAAATATCCTTATACTATAACCAGGCCGAACATAAACTGACAGTTATGACAGTATCCGCGAATCCCAAATTGATGATACTTAACCAATAAGGGTCAGATGGAATTTGGTTGTTTCGACTTATCGTTATTAGCCAAGATTCAAATATTTCACAGTTCATAGGAGGTTCGCCTTGAGGAATATTTATTCGAATATCTTAGAGACTATCGGAAACACTCCTCTTGTTAGCCTTCAGCGTTTGTCGGCTGGTCTCCCTGCAAATATTTTCGCGAAATTAGAGATGTTTAACCCAGCGTCTAGTGTGAAAGACCGCATTGCATTAGCTATGATCGAAAGTGCAGAATCCTCTGGTGAGATCTTGCCGGGTAAAACGACAATCATAGAGCCAACGTCGGGAAACACGGGCATTGGATTGGCATTAGTTGCCAAGGCGAAAGGATATCAAACGTGTATTGTTTTACCCGATAGCATGAGCCGGGAACGCATTAAATTCCTTCTGGCCTTAGGTGCTGAGGTGATTACGACCCCAGGAGAGCTAGGGTTTCCAAAGGTCATTTCGACAGTTGAGAATCTTTTATCAACACGGTCGAACACGTGGGCTCCGCTGCAATTTAAAAATGCGAATAATCCCAATTGCCATTATCAAACAACCGGACCCGAAATTTGGAAAGATACAAATGGAGATATTGACATATTTGTATCTGGGATAGGAACGGGTGGGACTCTTTGCGGGACAGCACGCTTCCTTAAAGAAATGAATCCTGCGATCCATGTAGTAGCAGTGGAACCCCAAAACTGTGCCCTGCTTTCTGGCGGAGAACCAGGTCTACACAAAATACAAGGTCTGTTGGCTGGATTTATTTCTGACACCATTGATCAAAACGTGATTGACGAAGTCATTACGATCTCAGATAGGGATGCATTTAAAGCATCCCGGATTGCGCTGGATACAGAGGCTATTTTTTGCGGGATATCTTCTGGTGCTTCACTATATGGAGCACTCACTTTAGCAAGGCGCCCCGAAAATAAGGACAAAAGTATTATAGCAATATTTCCAGACTCTGGGGAGCGCTACCTTTCTACAGAACTGTTTGATCTTGATGAAAAATTAATTACCATGCAAGATTAAATAATATAGGAATAAATATAATGAAAATATATGCAAATATATTTAATTTACCTCTTCGTGAACCATTTTCCATTTCACGCACGGTTTTTTACGAAGCCAAGACTATTGTTGTTGTGGTTGAAGCAAGTGGCTTCATTGGCCACGGACAATGTATACCGCAATCCCGCTTCGATGAAGATCTTGAAGTGGTCATGGCTCAAATCAATAACGTCGCGAGTGCCTTCTCAAATGACAATCTCTCGAGAGAGCTTTTGCAGGAGGCATTATCACCTGGTGCAGCGCGGAATGGGATTGATTGTGCACTTTGGGATTTGGAAGCGAAAATGAAAAAGACACCGGCTTGGCGCCTCGCTGGTTTGACAGCTGCACCGAGGCCAGTGACAACGGCGTATACACTTTCCTTGGGTAGCTTAGAAGATACCAAGAAGGCTGCTAGTCTCCACGCTGATCGTCCATTGCTGAAAATAAAGCTTGGGAAGAGTGATGATAGCTTGCGCCTGAGGGCAGTGAGGCAAGGTGCACCAGAGGCCCGAATTATTGTCGATGCCAATGAGGCTTGGGACATTGACACCCTTGACGCCCTTGCTCCTGTATTGGAAAGCGTTGCAGTAGAAATGGTAGAGCAACCTCTACCAGTAGGCCAAGATTGTGCTTTGAAAGACCGAAACTATCCTTTTTTTCTGTGCGCCGACGAAAGTTGTCGGGGCAGATCATCACTGCCTCATCTGATTGGAAAGTATGATATAGTTAACATCAAACTTGACAAGGTCGGAGGGTTTACTGAAGCGCTAGCTACAAGCCGGGAAGCAGAGAGGATCGGTCTTAAGACAATGGTAGGCTGCGGGGTTGGATCTTCGCTTGCTATTTCGCCAGCAGTTCTCGTCGCCCAAAATGCCGTTATCGCGGATCTTGACGGCCCATTGTTTCTCAGCGAAGACTGCGAACATGGCTTAAAGTATTCAGAAAGCCTCGTTTGGCCACCATCATCTGCACTTTGGGGTTAATTCTCGGCTAACCTGGAGAACATATGGTCGCAAAAAGACTTCCGCACTTGGCTAATTTCATCGTATTTGCCAGAACTGATACGGTTGATCCCTGAAAGGGTAATCCCCCGGGAAATAACGGGCTTTGAAATTAGAATTTTCTCGAGACTAATAAACGGGGAGGTTTTGATTAAGACGAGCAGATTTAATGAAGCGCAGATCCTCGTAATCCTGCGATAGGCAGAAGGGCGTGTCCCTGTGGCGGAACTTTGCCGGTAGCATGGAATGAGTTCGGCGAATTTTTACAAGTGGCGGGCCAAATATGGTGGGATGGATGTGTCCATGATCAACCAGATGGAGGCATTGGAAGATGAAAACGTCGCTTGAAGAAGATGTATGCCTAGATGTGCATGCAGGCCGACCTTCTTGAAGAGGCTTTGAAAAAGAACACGGATCCCGTTTCTATTTCAACTATTAGCGGCCTGGCTTGTATCAACTGAAGTGAACAAGGTGACGAACACTGGAAGAAAGCTGATGAAGCCGATCGGGAGAGCGCTGTTTTAGGGCAGGGTGCCGGTTTACTTTTTGAGATCAGCACCAGTAATTGGTATTTCGAGATTCTGCTTTAATAAACCGCATCATCAGTTGCGGTTTGTTTTTAACTTATTATTTGGCAAGGCACGGCGTTCAGAGCGATACGGCGTATCGTTCAAACGGTGTAACCCCAAGATCCTTGAAAAGCAGCTTCCACAACGGATGCTTGAACGCACATTGGTTCATGGGCCTTGACGATGCACGGGAAAAATTGGAAGCTTGGTGCAGAGGCTACAATACAGTTCGCTCTCACAGCGCCATCGGCAATAAACCACCGGTATCACTGATAAACTGCTCCGCTGCCGCTCTGGTGAACTGAGCACAAACCCCGGAAAATTGTCCAACCAGATGGTCCGAAATTGGGGAGCGTTTCAAATAAACTCAGAACTCTCCCGGACGATGGAGAGAATATGGGTCTCAGGTCACAAAGATTCGAGTTCAGCGAAATGTCGTATAAGGTGAATGTTCCCGTTCGAATTAGAATTTTTCTACTGCGTAAATTAAATAAAATCTTTTTCGGTTGCTGTATTACTTAAAAAACAGAATCAATTTTCCAAAAATAACGAAAGAATCCAAAAAATAAGAATTAATATTATAAAAAATTTATAACATAAAAGGAGGTTAGTAAATGAGCAACGACAGATTGGCGTATATCAGAAGAAGAAAAGAGTTTTTGAATCAGAAATCTTTTGATGTTTTTGAGAAATATCAAATATTTATATTTTTATATATTGGATATATAATAACGATTATTACACAAAGCAAAACAAAGAAATTAGATCATAAGGACGTTGTCAACTTATACCAAGCCTCGCTCTCTTTTGTTTTTTTGTTTTTTTCTGTTTTTTTAATATTTCAAATTATAATTATTTTAAATTGGCTGGGTTATGAAAAAGAAGAAAACGAAACTGATCCACTGATGCCAGCACATCTTGCAGAAAAAAAGGGGATCTTGTTTGTTCTTGGATGGGTAGAAGTTTGGGTGATACTGGCAGGAATAATAGAAACGGCAGCACTTATTTTAGTCTCAAATCATACAATATATAATTTTTAAGTATGTGACCTTCCCTCGGAACAGTCTCACTTACAGAGTGAGTGGTTTCGTTGATGCTTTTGCCACGACGGGGACGGGACAGCAAGGAGCCGGAGACGACTGGAGGTCGTGTCCCCGTCAATGGAATTGTTCGGCGAAGGCGGCCGGGGTTTCGTAGTCCAGCGCCGAGTGGGGCCTGACGGTGTTGTAATGTCTCCGCCACGCCTCTATGGTCTTGCGGAATTCGTTGATGCTTGCAAACCAGTTCTCATTTAGACATTCATCCCGGAACTTGCCGTTGAATGAGTCCACATAGGCATTCTGCGTCGGCTTGCCAGGCTGGATGAACCGTAGCTTCACCCCGGTTTTTGCGATCATTCAAACATCGCCCGGGAAGTCAGTTCAGGGCCGTTGTCGTGAACCAGTTCGTCCGGATAGCCATGGAGAATAGCCAGTTGATCAAGATATCGGCTGAGCCGTTTTTCGGAGATCGAGAAGTCGACAATCTGGCCTGGACAGCCCCGTGTACAATCATCGACGATATTTTATGACCCGGAACCGATGCCCGTTCTAGAAGCCATCCGAAACGAAGTCCAAAGATCAGTGCTGGTTGGGGCGAAGGGCTGTCGCGAGGGGAATGCGATCCCGATGCGCCAGCCGTTTGCGTTTGCGGCGACGGACCTGAAGTCCTTCTTTACAATAAAGGCGATAAGTTCTCTTGGCATTCACCGCGAGACCTTCCTTGCGCAGCAAGACATGCTGGCACAAATAGCCATGGCGGCGATACTGACCTACCAAAGCCTTGAGGCGTGACCGTGTCGGTGCATCATACTCTCTTCTGGAAGTATAACGCAAAATCGGGCGGCTAATGTCGACAAGCCCGCAGGCGCGGTGTCAATTGACGTATAAAACTGGAAACGCGACACATAACTTTAGAATCTGTGACGCATAAAATTAGAACGGGCAGAGCAAGTTCATTTGATTGAGATGAGTTCGCTCTGTCCATTCTTTCGCGCTGAGATTTTTGCGATGAGGTGTCTGGTTGCCGATACTCTTATCAGTCCCTGCCCATGTTGAATCTGATTCTGAAAGCTTTCGTGATTCTTCTTCTTGGGGCACCTGGGACTGGTAAGACGACCACTTTGGTTGGCAGACTTGGCCAGAAACTGTATATTGAGTTTCTTGATGAGGGTGAACAGAACTTGGTCTTTGATGATCGCCGCCAAAGTTGGGCCATGTTCACGCCTACAGAACTGCTAAAGCTCTATATAAAAGAAGCATTCAACAGAAAAGGTATTCCGGCACCTGATGCGTATATTCACATTTGGTCGGACTACCGCGCTTATCTCGCACGTAACTAATTCAAGCTCTTGCGATCTGCGACCTTGCGACGCGGATTTTATCTTCAACCGGAGCCCCGGAAACGCAGGTTAACCTCCCAAAGTTCTAATACAATGCAGGTTTGTCTCCTGTCTTGGCCCAATCTAATCGCTAGAGGATCCAGTGAGCCAGGCAAATTGGTTGGCCGATCGGATAGCTGAGATTGAGAGGTTCACGGGTGGAATTCCGTCAATTGCTGTTTTGGTAAAGGCCGAAAGCGAGATTTTTGGACTTGCAGATGCGTTGGGAGCTGCCTTGGCAACGAACAATGTAACTATACAGGCTTGTCCTCAAGGACAGGTTGAGGGCAACGACAGTGCTGTAAGGTATTCAGTGTTGAACACATCAACGGCCTTGAGTTTGAGGCCGTATTCTTTGTGAACATCGATGAGCTGGCCGCAAATGAACCCGATTTATTCGAGAAGTACCTCTATGTCGGTGCCACGTGTGCCGTGACTTATTTTGGTATGACGTGCAAGGGTATGTTGTCCGCAAAACTAGGTGGGGTGTCTGAGCTGTTTTGCGCAGATTGGACCTGAGGCATAAGAGCTAAAGCGCTTACTAACGATAAACGTAGTTGTTCAAATGGACCCTACGAACCAGAAATTTTTGAGTGCAATCATTTGGGGTCAGGGAAACGCTATGCATACTAACTTTCTTAGGATGAAGAGTTGATGAAGAAAGCTCCTGTCAGATTATTGGTGAACGATGATCATGAAACTCACGGTCAGTTTATCGAGCATCATCTGCTGGGAGCAGATAGATTCGAATGCTTGGTAGCGTTTGCGTCGGAAGCAGTTCTTGGAGAATGGTTTCTCGATACTCTTAAGCAAAAGCTGAATGCAGGGATGGTGGCGCGAATAGCTGTTGGTTTGAGCATGTTCGTCACAGCGCCCGGTTTTCTGAGTAAACTTTTTCGGTTGTCGCAAAAAACAGATCTTCAGCTGTTTCTGTCAGATATTGACGATCAAATGTTCCATCCAAAAATTTACACTTTTGAAAATGTTAAATCGAGTGTTGTTGTGGTCGGATCAGCCAATTTAACGACTGGTGGATTAACACAGAACTATGAGGCTTCCACTATATGTAATGATAGTCAGTTAATAGCCTCTGTCTCAGAGTTATTCGATACGCTAGTTAAAGATGGTGTCTTAGTCGAAGCCAGCAACGAGGCAATTGAGGCTTATGCTGTAGAGCATAACCGTCACCAAGTTTCATTGAATGCTAGCAAACGCCGCAAGAAGCGAATCGACTCATTCAGCGGAGATCTATCAGTTCTAGCTGCAATGCTGGAGGAGATGAAATCTGACAAAGGTTTTGATGGGTTTGATAAAAATGTTGCGTTGAGAAAGAAGCAGCTAGGTCCTGCAAAAGATTTGATCACAATTATCTCAGAACTACGTCAAGGCGCGAAACCACAGTTTTCTGAATACTACGAACAGTTACTTATGTGTTTTCATTCCGGGGGGCTACATAGAGGAAAAAACCATGTCAAACTTCATTCTAACCAGGTGATTAACGCTCTTAAAACCATCTTGGATTGCGATATTTCTTCGCTTTCTCCTGAGCATGCATACTCAATTTTGTCCCAGCGTTTGATGTCTGCAAAGGGTGTAGGGGTAAATATAATTACTGAGTTTTTGCACGCCCTGGATCCGAACCGCTTTGCTGTTATGAATAGAAATGCTGTGAATGGGATCAGCCTCGCGAGATACGAGATATTTCGGGGGAACCTTCAGAAGACGAATGTCAAGCCGGAAGTATATGCGAGTTTTTGTTCCTGTGCTGCTAAGGTTACCAAGGAATTAAACTTGAAGGACATGACCGAACTCGATGCGTTGTTCAACTACTGCTATTGGAGGGTTGTTGAATGATAATTTTAGAATCATTCTTCTGTTTCGGCTTCTGATTTTCTTTAATTATTTAATGCAAAATTAATTATATTAGGAAATTATAATTCCAATTAATTATAGTGCATTGTTCTATAGATATGTGTCACCTAATAGCGGTTTCTGAGGGATTTAATAGGATCCGGTTTCTGATTTTATGCTTCAATTCACATCAGCTTAAAAATCATGCAGGGCCGCCATCTTGTGGCGGGCCCTGTTTTATTTGGTGGGTCTTCTGCCGCTTGCCGGATGTGCAGGTGGGTCAGCTTGATCACTTCGGGCCCGAGGGCGGGAAATATTCGCATACATCCGGTCCCTGGAAGCAATGGACCGATAAAAGCCAGTTCAAGCACGGGGCCAGCCACAGCAGGTATTGGCGGTTGCCTTGATTATGTTTCCTGCGAAGGTGACTTCGCTGCAGGCTAAATTTTTGGCATCAGATGATAAGAATATTTTCTATTTCATCACTTTTATCGATTGAATATTTACGCCCCGTCGATCAGGCGAATAGAGAGTTCAACATCGTCGTCGAACGGGATCGATAGGTAACCCTGTGCCGGGGCGCGCACAATTTCAAGATAGTCGGGGCTGTAATTGGCATTGTCGGCAAGGATCAATGCGCCGGCTTTCAGGTGTTTTTCAACCCGTTTCAGCACATCGGGATAAAGGGCCTTGGCCCCGTCAAGCAGTACCAGATCAATGGCATCGGGTAGGTTCTGACCTAACGTTTGCAACGCATCACCAGAACGGATTTCAACCAGGTCGATCAGGCCAGCCTGGGTCAGGTTTTCACGGGCGTGGGCCAGTTTGGAGGGTTCGAACTCTGTCGTGATCAAATGTCCGCCGCCATTATCGCGCAGGGCAGATGCCAGGTGAATGGTGGAAATGCCAAAGGATGTGCCAAATTCAACAATCGTTTTGGCCTGCGAACTGCGCGCCAGCATATACAGCAACCTGCCGGTTTTGCGTGACACAGGCAGGGCAAGGTTTTTAAGCTGTCCGTAAAGGTCCAGATAGTCGGTTTTGCTGCGCATCAGACGTTCGCGTTCCTCTTTTCCCAGGGCGGCCAGCGCCGGGGCTGCGGAGGGGGGAATTTCGTCCGCCTCGTTAAACAGCCGGTCTAACAAGGGTGCGACGGGG
>JBNKVX010000076.1:0-15853 GCA_050299435.1 Cellvibrionaceae bacterium
TATCGAGATAGCCATTACCCATCGGGATGGAATAGACAGCAAGCAAGTTCATGCTGCTTGAAGGGACATTTGGAATTTCATCCCCTTTTGCAGCTGCCGAACCTTCTGCAATGGCTTCCTCACCAGGCTCAGATATTTCACCATTAAGAATACCTACGCCACCTTGAAGGTAGAAATTATCTGTGGCGGCCCAACGCAAGTTCACTTCCAATCCGTCGATACTTGTTTCACCAATATTCAATACTGACGGTGCACCCGTACCCGGGTTTATATCGAAGAGCTGTTGGTCTTCCCACTTGTAACTGAATACAGCGACATCGAGCTGTAGCTGATCATCCATAAAGCTTGATTTCAGACCCGCTTCAATCGAATCCAGAAATTCTGGACCGATGGGATTACTTCCGTCAGACAGTGCACGGTTATCGTAAGCACCACCTTTGAAACCCGTACCCGCACTGGCGTATAGCAAACCAATATCCGTTGTGTAGTTAACACCTAGCTTCCATCCTGTTTCGTTGAGCTTTTGAACCGGGTTGGGCACGATAGCAGTGGGTTCACCATTGCTATCGTTTGTAATGAAGTAGTCTCTGTCGAGTTCGTCAGCACCATCAACAGTTTGCCGAAGGCCAGGAACATACTTACCCCACTCGCCCTTCAGCTCATCTCGAGACATACGCAAACCACCAGTAAAAGAAAGTCGGTCGCTCACATCCATATCGATCTGGGTGTATACGCTGATATTGTCGTAGGTCGAATCAATGATGATTGACGGATTGACTAATCCCGGTGGTGGCGGGCCTCCGTTGACGACCCAGGTGTCTTGCATCGAATCTTCACTGTTAAAGTAGACACCCGCCAGGACCCGAATAGCTTGATCAGCGTCTGTAGTCAGCCGTAATTCCTGAGTGGTATTTTCCCACTCACCTTCCTGATGAAAGGAAAATCCGTGTAAGGTTCGGTAGTTGTTCCCTTTAAAATAGGAATTCGATACTGAACCAATGTAGTTAAGAGTTACAGAACCTAAAGACGCGGTCAGATATAGATTCGCGCCGTCATAATCACTTTCATAGCCATTATCCGGGTGGTAAAACACCTCGCCTTCTGGTGTCCAGAGGTTGACATAAGTATTGCTGCCAACTGTGATAAAGCGTCCTGGATCCGAGGCTTGCAGCTGCCCAAGGTAGGTGCTTGGCGCGAGTTCTCCTGCCTTATTAACTCGTTGAAATACACAACTTTGGTTTGTAAGAATCTGATCAACATCGTAATTGTGAGTACAGGGATTCCCGCTTGCGTCAAAATTACCCGTTTGCAGATTAAGGCTGGAGTCACCCTCGCCATCACCGCCGTATACGCTCAGAGTCATGTTTACGTTTTCATTTAAGTCGCCGCTTAACATCGCACGGTAGCCTGTGCGGTCATAGCCGCCTACGTCGTCACCATTGAGGGCATTTGTTAGATAGCCATCTAACTGAGAAGATTTGCCAGCGAGCCGGAAAGCCCAATCTGAGCCAAGCGGTGCACCAACTGCGAATTCAACATCCTGTTCACCACCCTGCCCAGCGCCAACAGAGAGTTTGCCAGCGGTTTCACCACCGATCTTCGGTTTAACAGAGTTAAATATCACTGCACCACCAATGGTATTGCGACCGTAAAGTGTATTTTGGGGACCGCGCAAAATCTCCACGCGTTCGACATCAAACACCCCAATACTGCTGATGAATGGTGAAGGTAAGGCAACATCGTCTATATAGGTGGTGACGGATTGTTGCCCGGAAATATGGATGTTATCGGTACCCACACCGCGAATGGTAAAGCCTGTGTTTGCCTGGGAAGTATTGTGGGTAGATAAGTTAGGGTAAAGGGCTTGGATATCATCGGTATCCTTGACACCCAGTTGGCTCATCGTTTTGCCACCGAGTACATCTATCGTAATAGGTACATCTTTGACGCTTTCTTCACGTTTCTGAGCGGTTACAACGACTTCTTCGAGCTCTATTGCATGAGACATGGCTGTGATGAAGTATGAACCCAAAACAACGACGGGAAAGGTTAATGCTGGTTTTATCGCGTTTAAACTCATGTAATTTGTCCTGTAATTATTATTAGTGGTTTACTGTTTGGTACCTCTAATCTTCCTTGAAAAAGTCCTTTTAGATAACTACTCTAGGCACTGAAACGCTTGCACCAATTAGCTCCTGAACAACTGATACAAACAACGCTCATAAAACAATCAACTTCACGGTATTTCAGCTCTGTTTTTAAAAAGAAGTTGAAGTTTCAATAAATAAATTGTATGTATGTCTTACTAATAATAAACGATTGGAGAAACCAATGGAAACCAACTTTTCATCACCGGTTAAATTTGGCAAGCCTCAAGTGAAAAAGAGCTTGCTTAGTTACTCAGTACCCGCGCTACTCGCGCTTTCTGTACCTTTTTTTAGCACCCAGGTCTTCGCTCAGGCGGTGGCTCAGCTGGAAGAAGTAGTCGTAACGGCTCGCAAGGTTGAGGAGAACCTTCAAGAAACACCCGTGGCGATCACTGCACTGACAGAAGAAGGGCTTGAGCGTCGTATGATCACTTCGACGACAGATTTGGGTCGGGTTACGCCAAACTTGCAATTCACCAGCTACAGTCCGCTTTCTGGAAATAACTCAGCTGCCCAGGTCTTTATTCGTGGTATTGGACAGTCTGATTCTTCCGGTGGTGTAGATCCCGGTGTAGGACTTTACATCGATGATGTATACATGGGTCGCTCAGTCGGCGGAGCCATGGATTTCAAAGACATTTCCAATGTTCAGGTTCTTCGTGGACCACAAGGTACTCTTTTTGGCCGTAATACCATTGGTGGTGCGGTGTTGTTGTCCACCAAAAAGCCTGGAGATGAGCTTGGCGGTAACATTAAAGTGGGCATCGGCGCTGATAACATGCAGGAATTTTTTGGTGGTATCGATATTCCGATTTCTGAGAATGTCGCAGCACGTGTTTCCGTGGGCACTCGGGAAAGAGACGGGTATGTCACGCGAATTTATGACGATATCGATTTGGGTAACGAAAATACCACTACAGTGAACGGCTCTTTGCATTTTGATGTCTCAGACGATGTGAGCCTGGTTTTCCGTGCGGATTACACTGAGGAGAAAGAAAATGGGTCCCCCTTCGTTTTTGCAGCAGTAAACGAAAATGGTGTATTCCCAGCGGTGGCGAGTGTTGACGCTGGTTGCCCCGGTGCAAGCTTCCCGCCACCCTCCGTACCTGCAGGTGTAGTTGACTTCAATTGTGCCAATAACGCGACCTATCAACTGGGCCCCTATACAAACGGCGGAAATAGTAAAGCTGAAAGTAATATGCAAAACAGTGGCTACTCGATCACTGCAAATGTTGATCTGACTGATATGTGGTCGATGAAATACATTTACGCTGATCGCTCGCTGGAGTGGGATGGATCGAGGGACGCAGATAACACCTACCTCACTATTCTGAGCACGCAATATGACAGTGAGGCTGATCAAACCAGTCATGAGGTGCAATTGCTAGCCAGTGGTGATGATTACCATGGGGTAATTGGCTTTTTCTACTTTGAAGAGGAGATTAACGATTTCTTGTTAGTTCCCTTTGCGGCGCCTCCTGTTGTACTCGCACCCGGCCGTGTAGTCGCTTTAGATAATCAGGACGCAACCCTCAACAATGATAACTTTGCAGTGTTTACTCAATGGACCTACGATGTAACAGATAACTTGAGTATTACAGCGGGCCTTCGTCATACAGATGAGGATAAAACCATCCAAATTTATGCCTTTGGTGTGCCCACAGGGGTTGCTTTAATTGATGATGGAAATGGCATATTTGTTCCCGCGGACGATCCCATCCCTACTCCAGATATTCCAACAGCCGTAAAAACAGATGCTGATGCAGGCAGCACAGCTCCGGGTGCATTAAATATTGATCCACAGCCCTTCAGTGAAAGCTTCAGGGCTTCTACAGGCTCATTAAGTGTTCAGTACAACTTCAGTGATCGCTGGATGGGTTATGGTAGCTGGTCTCAAGGATTCAAGAGCGGCGGCTTTAACCAGCGTTATAACGCCGCACCAGGTGGCAACACCGATCCTAATAATGGCCCAGAGCCCATCGCATTTGCCTCAGAAAAGGCTGAAACCTTTGAAATTGGTTTCAAAGCTGACATCACGGATAACTTTCGTCTAAACGGTGCGCTTTTCGACACAACCTACGAAAATATGCAGCTGACCTATCGTGTTGGTATTGTGCCATTGCTATTTAACGCCGGTGAATCCAGCATTTCTGGTGCTGAACTCGAATTTACCTATGTACCCAGTGAAGCTTTTATTCTCGAAGGTAATTTAGGTTATATGAGCGACGACATTAAAGAAGTGGCTGACATCCCTGGAGCGACGGCAACATTAGGGCCAGAAAATTCTTTGCCCTTTACACCCGAACTCCAAATGGGTTTAAGCACAGGTTACATTTTCGATTTGGGTTCTCTTACCTTAACACCGCGCATAAATGTTTCTTACACAGAAGAGCAATTCTTTGATGCCGCAAACAGTGTTGATGTTGCCCAGCAGGATGCAGAGACGGTTACAAATCTTTCTTTCCAGATTGCGGATCACGATGATGTGTGGAATATCACTATGGGTGTAGACAATTTAACTGACGAGCAATATCCAATAGCCGGTAACTCTTCTTACGGTACCAGCTCAGGTTATGCGGAAGTTATTTATTCTCGTCCACGCAGTTATTACTTGAACCTTCGTTATAATTTTTAATTTAACGTTGTTCAGGTCAAGCAAAAACAACTTGCGAGCAAGTAGTAGATTTGGCGGACATATGTCCGCCAAATTTTTTTCTCTCAAATAAATTTTTTGTAAAGATTTGCCATGTCAAAAACACGTTTTCTGGATTTAGGTGATTTAACGACTCAGATAACCAAACCTGACCCCGATACTATTATCCTAAATTCAGTTCAAACACTTGATCCCTATCCCAAGACAATTATTGACCGCTTAATACATTGGGCGGAAGAAACACCAGATGCCATTTTTATTGCACAGCGTGATCCAAAAGATCGCAACCGCTGGCGTCAATATTCTTATAAGGCGACTTTGGATGCTATACAACATCTTGCGTCAGGCTTAAGCAACTTATCTTTATCAGAAGAAAAACCCATTGCTATCTTATCTGGAAACAGCATTGAGCATGCCTTACTGGGATTGGCTGCAATGTATGTCGGCGTCCCGTTTGCGCCAATCTCTCCACAATATTCTTTAACCTCGACAGATTATTCGAAGCTCAAACATGTCATTACGTTAATTACACCTGGATTAATTTTTGTTGAGGATGCGGTACCTTACGCAAAAGCCGTGAAAGCTTGTGCTCCCAGCGAAGTAAAAATACTCAGCTGTACTGGAATAATAGAAGGGTATGATTCACTTCAGTTCAGTGAATTAATTCGTTCACCAATAAACGTTTCTTTGAAAGACACGTATGCAGCGGTTAAGCCGGATACTGTTGCAAAATTTTTGTTTTCATCCGGTTCTACCGGTATGCCAAAAGCGGTAATCAATACACATCGAATGATTGCAGCAAATCAACAAATGATTTTGCAGTCCTACCCTTTTCTTGGTGACAAACCGGTACTTGTGGATTGGTTGCCATGGAATCATACATTTGGCGGCAATCATAATCTCGGTATTACGCTCTATAACGGTGGAAGCTATTATATTGATGAGGGCAAACCTACACCCGCCGCGTTTGCAGAAACCATACGAAACCTGGAAGAAATTTCACCTTCGGTTTATTTTAATGTGCCGAAAGGTTTTGAGTTATTGGTCAAGAGCCTAAAAACCAATAAAAACTTACGCGAACATTTTTACCCCAACCTTAAGATGATGTTTTACGCAGGTGCGGGAATATCTCAACCGGTTTGGGATGCGCTGGATCAACTGGCGATAGAAAATTGTGGTGAACGCATAAAAATATTGACAGGCTTGGGCTGTACAGAAACTGCCCCTTCAGCATTGTTCACCTCCCACCAGAAAGGTTTCGCCGGGTTGATTGGATTACCACTACCCGGGCTAGAAGCAAAACTCAAATTCATTCAGGGTAAATATGAAATACGATTTCGTGGCGACAATGTCACACCAGGATACTGGCGCGAACCCGCATTAACTGCAAAAGCTTTTGATGAAGAGGGATTTTATAAAACCGGTGATGCGGTTAAATTTGTCGACGA
Organism: Cellvibrionaceae bacterium; assembly: GCA_050299435.1. GTDB lineage: Bacteria > Pseudomonadota > Gammaproteobacteria > Pseudomonadales > Cellvibrionaceae > 1162T-S-0a-05. The sequence continues at coordinate 6,249 of JBNKVX010000076.1, forward strand.
AAATGATCCTCAACAAGGCTTGCAATTTGATGGCAGAATAAGTGAGGACTTCAAACTCAACACAGGTACCTGGGTGAGCGCTGGACCACTAAGAGCCCTGTTTCTGGATCACTTTGGCCCTCTGGTGAAAGATGTCGTTATTATTGGACGTGATAAACCGAGTGTTGGGGCGCTGGTATTTCCCGATATTGATTATTGCAAGACCTTAGTGTCTGAATCAGAGCGCGATCTCAGCGATGAGGCGCTGCTCGCGTTACCGCAAATTCAGGAATATTTCCAAGGCCTGTTGAAAAGTTTTGCTCAACAAGCAACTGGCAGTTCAAACCGAATTAATTGCCTAATTCTGCAACACGACCTTCCCTCAATGGACAAACATGAAATTACAGACAAAGGTTCTCTAAACGCAGGTGCAATTCAAGATAATCGAAAAGATCAGATAGAACTTATGTATCGGTCTGAGCCTGGATCTCAGTCTGGCGATAATACGCCAAGTGACAAAGTAATAAGGTGCTAGTTGATTGGCGGCCAATTATTTTGGGCCGCCACTTAAAATAAACTTAAGAAGAAAAATCCGATTGTTTGGATAATTTTAGGAACAACAGCACAAATACAGCAAGCAGTGAACCCAGTCCCATAATAATTGAAACGGTAGCTAGCGAATTGCCAGCTCCAAATAAGAAGCCGGCAATAATTGGGGAAATAACTGCTCCACCTCTACCCACGCCAATTGCAAATCCTGTCCCAAATGCTCTTACATGTGTTGGAAAAGCATAAGCAAAAATTGAATATAAGCCGACAATACCCGCATTGGCAAAAAACATTCCGGCTGTAGCAAACAGGGTTAAGGTGATCAAATCTGCCGGGCTTTGACCAAAAGCGGCTACAGCCAACATCGAAAGTAATAAAATTATAATGGTTAATACTTTCAATCCAACTCTTAATGCGATTGCTCCAAAAAGCACACCGCCAAGTGCACCGCCAACATTTGCCCAGGTTAAAACAAAGGCTGCAGACGACGGTTCGAACCCCATGTCTACTACAATTTTTGGCACCCACTTTAAAATAAAGTAAAACGTCGTGATATGGAAAAAATAGGCGAGCGTAACGATAATGGTTGAGAATATAAGTTTTTCAGAAAAAATATCAAACATCGATGCTTTCGGTGCGTCATCGCGAATTTCCGGCAAGGTCGTCGCTAATTCATGGCGAAGCTTTTTTAATACAACATTAATTTTGTCAAGTGCATTCTGTGGCCGTTTTTTTGCAATCCAGTGAATAGATTCTGGAATAAAGAAATAAACCAAAGGAATAAAAATAAAAGTAGCAAAAGCGCCGAAATAAAACACCGATCGCCAATCATGATTTTTCAATAGGGGCACCACGACTGTGCCACCAATTATCCCACCAAGCGGATAGCCAATTACCACCAGCGAGAGAGCAAAATTTCTACGTTGTGCGTTGGAAAATTCTGCAGCAATAGGATTAACCGCCGCCAACATGCCACCGATACCGAAACCTGTAACAACACGCCAGATCGATAATTGGTAAATACTACTTGCAGTAGTCACCATAAACATTCCGAAGGTCATAATGAAGAGGCAAAAAATAATGGTTTTACGTCGACCAATATTGTCAGCAACACCGCCAAGCAAGATGGATCCCACACACATTCCGATCAATTCCATCGACAGCACAATACCTAAGGCGGCTCTTGATATGCCCCACTCCGCAGCAATGCCCGGGGATGCAAAACTAATAGATAAAATATCAAATCCATCCAAGGCATTTAACCCAATTGCCAAACCCACGACCAAAATTTGCATGGGTGTCATGGCACTCTTATTAATTATTTCAATGGGATTCGCCACAAATTTCTCCCCGAGACTTTGTCATTTAATTATTAAAATTATTACAGTACATAAAACATAATTTGCTAAAAAAACCTTAATCACCCCAAACTTCTCTGGCAACTTCGACTATAAGTTTCAACTTGGCAATTTCATCTTCCACAGTCAAATCATTACCAAAAGCGGAACTTGCAAATCCGCATTGAGGACTCAGGCAAAGCTGATCAAGGTCGACATACTTCGCTGCCTCTTCAATACGTTGAATGATGTCTGCTTTGCTTTCTAATTGTTTTTGTTTGCTGCTGACCAAGCCCAAAACAACAAATTTATTTTTCGGCACAAAGCGCAAGGGTGCAAAATCGCCGGAGCGTTCATCATCATACTCAAGGAAGAAGGCATTCACGTTAATTTGATTGAACAAGACTTCCGCTATGGGATCGTAGCCACCTTCTGCAATCCAGGCACTGCGAAAATTTCCGCGGCACAAGTGAATTGCCGTGGTCATCTCTTCCGGGCAACCAAGCAGAGCGTCATTAATTAAGCGGGAATACGTTAAAGGCAGCATTGCAGGGTCATCACCGCGTTCACGCGCGGCTTGCTGTTGATCCGGGTCGCACAGATAGGCCAAATTAGTATCATCAAGTTGGACATATTTACAACCTAAGTGATGTAATCCAGCTAACTCTTTACGATAACATTCAGCCAAATCACTGAAGAACACGTCTAAATCCGGGTAAGCTTCCTCGCTGATACCCTTTCTGCCACCACGAAAATGCACCATGGTTGGAGAGGGAATACACACTTTGGCAGTTTGCGACGTCTCTGAACTTAAAAACTTGTAATCTTCCCACTGAATCCCGGCCACATGCTGAATTTTGTCAACAACTTCCAACCTGGGAGGTGCATAATCAATTTCACCTTCTTTAGTATGAAATTTAGTAGAAATGCCCCCGCGCTCTTCTACCCCGCCCAAACGTTTAAGGAAATCGATATGAAAGATGAAACGACGATATTCACCGTCAGTAATGGATTGTAGGCCCACGTCTTCCTGGAGTTTGACTACTTCTCGAATCGCTTCGTTTTCAATAGTTCTCAATTCTTGATCCGAGATTTCACCTTTGGCAAATTTGTCTCGAGCTTCAAGTAAATTAGCGGGTCTTAAAAGGCTGCCTACGTGGTCAGCGCGGAATGGAGGCTGATTTCTTAACATGGTGAAGATCCTTTGTGCCAAATTATTATTGAATTTTCGACTAGCTTTTAACAGGCCAATTGCATTATTAGTATGTAACACATACTATATCTTTTGTGTGTTTTTGAACAGTTACTCAGCCACAATTTATAGGGATAAAGACACTTGAAGCAAGCACAGAATTACGGAGTGCTTGCCCATAATAATCGGTCTTTGACTGCTTTTGTCTTAAAGGTTTCTTCCTGACTGAGAACAACTTACTGATATCAACCCAAGAAAGGCGTTTTATGGCTCCTCACTTACAGCTCGCGATACCTTTTGCGCAACTTCGTGGAGGAAGTTCTAAAGGCTTGTACTTTAAAGCTGAAGACCTGCCGAAGGATGCGTCCTTGAGAGACACGCTCTTACTGGCGGCCATGGGTAAGGGTGAGAGACAGATTGACGGCTTGGGTGGGGCTGATCCTCTTACAAGCAAAGTGGCCATCGTCTCTCCTTCAAGCAAGCCGGGCGTGGATATTGATTACCTTTTTGCACAAGTTGTTGTGGGTCGTAATTCCGTCGATACCAAACCTAACTGCGGCAATATCCTCGCCGGCGTAGGCCCTTTCGCTGTTGAAACTGGCCTGGTCAAAGCCCAAGATGACGAAACAAAGATCGTCGTACATATGCTTAATAGTGGAAAGGACTGCGAACTGATATTACAAACTCCCGGCGGAAGAATGACCTACACGGGCAATACCAGAATTGACGGCGTTCCCGGTACATCCGCCCCGATTGTCTGCAATTATCGCGATCTCGCAGGTTCTGCGTGTGGCGCTTTGCTGCCCACAGGCAACAATAGGGATGTCTTAGACGGTATTGAATTGACCTGCATCGACAACGGCATGCCCATCGTAGTCATTAAAGCCGAGAGCATGGGTATTCGAGGTGATGAAACACCTGACGAGCTAAATGCCAATCTCGAACTGCGAGAACGCCTACATTCCCTGAGAATGCAGTTAGGCCCAATGATGAAGCTTGGGGATGTCAGTGAAATGGCTGTACCCAAAATGTGCATGATTTCCAGAGCTAGGAATGGTGGTGCAATTTCAACCCGCACATTTATTCCAGACAAATGTCACGCCGCAATTGGAGTTTTGGGTGCTGTCTCGGTCGCCTCAGCCTGCATGCTCCCAGGCTCCGTTTGTGAAGGGCTCGCCGAGGTGCCTAAGAATGACAATGTTGAACTATCCATTGAACATCCCTCCGGCGAGTTCACAGTTAAATTGGAGCTTAAAAATTCTAAGGACAAATTTGTTATCAATAAAGCAGGTGTGATTCGCACAGCGCGTTTATTGAGTAAAGGGGAGCTGTATGTCCCAAAAGAAACAATACAAGTTAGTTAATATTTAAAAAAACAAAATATGATGAGGTGATTTGTTTCGGTATGAGTCAAATTAAAAAAGCTAACTACATTCCCCCGGCGTCAGCCTGTGATGCTCATTGTCATGTGTTCGGCCCTGCTCACCTTTTCCCCTATTCAGAGGCGAGAAAATATACGCCCGAGGATGCACCTAAAGAAAAACTGTTTGCTTTACATAAACATTTTGGATTTGAACGCTCAGTTTTAGTTCAGGCGAGTTGCCATGGCACTGATAATCGCGCAATGATTGATATGTTAAATGAAGCTGAAGGACGTTACCGCGGCGTTGCGATCATTGACGAAAGTTTCAGCATAAATCAATTAAAAGAGTTTCATGAAGCAGGTGTACGTGGAATTCGCTTCAACTTTCTAACGCGCCTGGTTGACAGCAAACCGCGCGAATATTATCTAAAAATTGCCGAAAAAATTGTCGATTTGGGTTGGCATATTGTTGTGTATTTCGAATCAGAAAATTTACCCAATATTATTGAATTATTGGAAGACTTACCCGCGCCTCTCGTTATTGACCATATGGGTAGACCGGATGTCTCACACCCCATTGAAGGAGAAAATTTTCAGCGTGTATGTGAATTGGTTTCTAAATATCCAGAAAACTGGATTAAGGTAAGTTGTGTGGAAAGATTGACTCAGACAGGCCCCCCCTATTCTGATGTCATTCCATTTGCTAAGTATCTGGTTGACAACTTTTCAAAGCAGGTATTGTGGGGAACCGATTGGCCTCACCCAAATATGGAACCCAATATTCCTGACGACGCGGTTTTGGTAGATTGTATTCCAAAAATCGCCACCAGCGAAGCGCTGCAAAAACAACTACTGGTGGACAATCCTCACACTCTCTATCATTTTAAAACCTAGCGCTTAGGAAATTAATCCTCAAATTTTCAGGAAATACTTATGAAAACTGTTGCAGTAAAAAACATTGAACGCGCCGATCAAGCTGTTGTAGAAAAGCTGGCACAACTTGGTGTGGCAACTGTTCATGAAGCGCAGGGGCGCACGGGTTTGTTGCGTCCTTATATGCGGCCAATTTATCGTGGCGCGAAGATTGCCGGGAATGCAATTACAATTCTTGCTCAACCCGGTGATAACTGGATGATACATGTTGCTATTGAATTGTGTCAGGCTGGCGACATATTAGTTGTTGCCTGTACAACAGAAAATGATGACGGCATGTTTGGGGATTTACTGGCAACCTCAGCGCAAGCGCGTGGAGTGAAAGGTTTGATAATTGACGCGGGTGTACGCGATGTTAGCACGCTTGAAGAAATGAATTTCCCAGTGTGGTCGAAGGCGATTTCTGCAAGGGGCACAGTAAAAAATACTTTGGGCTCGGTCAATGTACCTATTGTCTGTGCGGGTCAGCTTATCAATCCCGGTGATGTAATAGTTGCCGATGATGACGGCGTGGTTTCAGTACCAAGAAAAACTGCAAATACAATTTTGGATGCTGCTCAAAAGCGTGAAGATCTCGAAATTGCCAAGCGCGAAAAACTTGCCGCAGGGACACTGGGCCTGGATCTCTATAATATGCGACCGCGACTTGAAGAACACGGTTTAGTTTATCTTGATAGTCTTGAAGAGTTTAATAAAGATTTTGAATAATTATAAAAGGTTAAAACATGATTATTGATTGTCACGGTCACTACACTACTTTTCCAAAGGAAGTGGCTGACTACCGCGCGCAACAACGCCAGGCGGTCGCTGAAAATCCGGCGCATAAAGGCGAAAAAGGTCAAATTAATATCAGCGATGATCAATTGCGAGAAAGTATTGAAAAGAATCAACTGCGCTTGCAAAAAGAACGCGGCACCGATCTTACAATTTTTTCACCACGCGCAAGCTGGATGGGACATCACATAGGCAACGCGCACACGAGTCAATATTGGACCGAACACCAGAATGATATTATTCGGCGAATTTGCGATTTGTTTCCGCAAAATTTCGCTCCCGTCGCACAACTTCCTCAATCTCCCGGATTGACACCGGAAAAACTAATTCCGGAACTTAAACGCTGTGTGGAAGAAATGGGATTTATAGGCTGCAATCTGAACCCGGATACTAGCGGCGGCGATTGGAAAGATGTGCCTCTCAGCGATAAAAGTTGGTATCCCTTTTACGAGGCAATGGTAGAGCTTGATGTTCCCGCGATGATTCATGTGAGCGAAGCCTGTAACCCCTGCGTGACGACCACAGGCTCATACTACCTCGCAGCGGATACCACTGCTTTTGATCAATTTATGTTTTCGGATGTGTTTAAAGATTTTCCGAGTATCAAATTTATTATTCCTCATGGTGGCGGCGCCGTGCCCTATCACTGGGGTCGATTTCGCGGTATCGCCCAAGACAAGGGCTTAGGTAATTTGAATGAGCGTGTGCTCAATAATATTTATTTTGATACTTGTGTCTATCACCAACCCGGCATTGATTTATTGCTTGAAGTGATTCCTGTAGACAATATTCTTTTTGCTTCGGAAATGATCGGTGCGGTGCGCGGCATTGACCCTGAAACAGGTAATTACTATGACGACACCAAGCGCTATATTGATGGAAATGCTAGCTTAAGTGACGAAGATCGCTTAAAAATCTTTGAGATGAATGCGCGCAAGGTATTCAGTCGTTTAAAAATTTAACGAATAATTGAATTAGAAGTAGAAGATATAAAGAAGATATAAATAAGTCACTTTATTACGAGGATGATTATGAAAATTTGTATGGCTGGTGTGGGCGCCTTTGCAACGAAACATTTAAACGCCCTCTCGCGTATTGATGATGTGGAAGTCGTTTCCATAGTGGGGCGACGTGAAGAGAATACCAAAGCTATTGCTGAGGAAAATAATATTCCTCACTGGACCACAAATTATGAAGAAGCATTAAAGTTGGATGAAGTTGACGCGGTGATTCTCACTACACCAACTCAAGTTCACGCCGCTCAAGGTTTACAGGCAATGGATGCTGGCAAACACGTATTGATTGAAATCCCCATGTCAGATAGCCTGGCTGATGCGGAAGCACTTGTCGCCAAGCAGAGTGAAACAGGCTTGGTTGCAATGGTTGGCCATACTCGGCGCTTTAATCCCAGCCATCAATGGATTCACAAGAAAGTGAAAGCCGGTGAATTAAAAATTCAACAAATGGATGTGCAAACTTATTTTTTCCGTCGTACTAATACAAACGCTTTAGGCAAACCCCGCAGCTGGACTGATCATCTTCTTTGGCACCATGCCTGCCATACTGTTGATTTGTTTCAATATCAAACCGGTGAAGTCGCTTCAGAAGCATATGGATTGCAGGGCCCTATTCATCCTGATTTAGGCATTGCGATGGATATGAGTATTGGAATGAAAGTACCCTCTGGCGCAATTTGCACACTATCTCTTTCTTTTAATAACGATGGGCCACTTGGCACATTCTTCCGTTACATTTGTGACAAAGGCACTTATATCGCGCGCTACGATGATTTGTTTGATGGAAAGGAAAATCGCATTGATGTCAGCGAGGTTGATGTTTCTATGGACGGTATTGAACTATGCGACAGAGAATTTATTGCTGCAATCAAGGAAGGTCGTGAGCCCAATGCAAGCGTAGCGCAATGTTTAAGTGCGATGCAAACGCTTGATAAGCTAGATAAACAATTGAATTAAATAAGGTAATCCAAATGGTTTGGAAAAAACACGATTATGACGATATACCAGGCACTTATATTTTTGATGGTGAACGTTCAGCGCGCGGTTATCGTATTAATAAAATGGCTTTCTCATTTAATGACGAGAAAAATCGCCAGGAATTTTCAAGAGATATGGCCGCCTATTGCGACAAATTCAAACTTAATTCTGAAGAGAAAAAAGCTATTCTGGAAGCCGATTTTACGCGCTTATTGGAACTAGGTGGTAACATCTATTATCTCGCGAAAATTGCTATTTTTCATGGTTTAACAATTCAGGATGCTTGCGCAAAAATGAGCAACATTACAACCGATGAATTTAAAGCTCGCCTGCAAAATAACGCAGAGGGATTTAAAGATAAAATTCACGAACTGGGGGGCTATTTCGATGGCTAGAATTGTTGGTGGCATTAGCACCTCACATATACCGGCAATTGGAATCGCAATTGCCAAAAAATTACAACATGACCCCTACTGGAAACGCTTTTTCGATGGTTATGATCCGGTTAGAGAGTGGCTAGATAAAGTCAAACCTGATCTCGCCATCGTCGTGTACAACGATCACGGTTTAAACTTCTTCCTCGACACGGTACCAACTTTTGCTGTGGGCGCGGCCAGTAGCTATGAAACAGCTGATGAAGGTTGGGGTTTGCGTACGCAGGGTTCAGTCAAGGGCGATGAACAACTATCCTGGCATATCATAGAAAACCTGGTTCAAAATGAATTTGATATTACGATTTGTCAGGAGATGTTGGTTGATCACGGCTTTGTCGTACCCATGACTTTAATGTGGGGTGAAGATGAAATATGGCCTGTTAAAGCAATTCCCCTGGCCGTAAACACAGTTCAACATCCCGTACCCAGCGCCAAACGTTGTTACGATCTGGGTCGTGCTCTGGGTAAGGCAATAGAAAGTTATCCGGAAGATATGAAAGTTGTGGTGATTGGTACAGGCGGCATGTCTCACCAATTGCAAGGTGCACGTGCCGGCATCATTGATGTGGAATTCGATCTGCAATGTATGGAAAAAATTATTCACGACCCCGATTGGTTTACGCAAATAAGTAACACTGAAATCATGCGCAAAGCCGGAACCGAAGGGATAGAAACTATCATGTGGATGGTGATGCGTGGTGCAGTTGGCAATAATATAAAAACGCTGCATAAACATTATCATGCCCCCATATCGAACACAGGTGCGGGCGTACTACTTTTGGAAAATGTCGACGCTGCTTAAAACTGATGGAAAAACGTAAATTAGCCAATTTTGAAGTTGCTCCTGTTGGTTTAGGGTGTATGAGCATGTCGCACGCCTACGGTATTCCCGACAGGAAATCTGCCGAAAAAACTTTGCACCATGCGCTTGATATTGGTTATGATTTTCTGGATACCGCTGCACTTTATGGCTTTGGAAATAATGAAAAATTGTTGGGTGAAGTATTAAGAAAGCGTCGTCACGAATATATATTGGCGAGTAAATGCGGT
>JBNKVX010000076.1:15863-16168 GCA_050299435.1 Cellvibrionaceae bacterium
ATTCGTCAAACCTGCGAAAACAGCTTGCAGAATCTACAAACTGAAACGATTGACTTGTATTACTTACATCGTGTTGATCCTAAAATAAATTTTGAAGATCAAATCGGCACTCTAGCGGATCTTATTCAGGAAGGTAAAATAAAACACATTGGCCTGTCGGAAGTTTCATCGGAAACCATAAAAAAGGCTCACGCGCTGCATCCGATTTCTGCGGTGCAATCCGAATATTCTTTATGGACGCGCAACCCCGAAAATGAAGTACTAAAAACCTGTGAAGATCTAGCAATTGCTTTTGTCGCCTTTAG
>JBNKVX010000077.1:0-15665 GCA_050299435.1 Cellvibrionaceae bacterium
CCACCTGCGGCCAGCAGTCCGTTGGGAAAGCGCATTGCGGTGGACGGCTCCGGAAAACTGAAGTCTTCGTCGTCCAGCCACGGCAATTCAGGCATCAGGCCCCCAGATTGTCCCGGTACTTCTCGGCATCCAGTGCAGCCATGCAACCTGCGCCAGCAGAAGTGACAGCCTGTCGGTAAACATGGTCAGCGACATCACCTGCGGCAAAAACACCTGGAATATTGGTCGCTGTTGCCCCGCCCTGAAGTCCACTTTTAACAATGATGTAGCCATCTTTCATTTCAATTTGATCTTGGAAAATATCGGTGTTGGGTTTATGCCCAATGGCAATAAAGACGCCAGCTAAATCAATGTCACTCATACTGGCATCGCTGGTAGATTTGATTCTTACACCCTTGACGCCCGAGTCATCTCCCAGAACCTCTTCCAGGGTGGCATTCCAGAGAATTTGCACGTTGCCATTTTTTTCTTTATCAAACAAACGATCTTGTAAGATCTTCTCTGCCCGTAGGGAATCACGACGGTGAATGAGTATGACTTCACTGGCAATATTAGACAGATAAAGCGCCTCCTCAACAGCAGTATTCCCGCCACCCACCACGGCAACTTTTTGTCCGCGGTAGAAAAACCCGTCACAGGTGGCACAAGCACTCACTCCTTTGCCCATAAAAGCCTGCTCAGAGGGCAAGCCGATATACTGTGCAGAAGCACCGGTCGCAATAATGAGCGCATCACAGGTATAGGTGCTATTTCCAATTAATTTAATCGGTTTAGCGCTCAGATCACAGCTTTCGATATGATCAAAGATGATTTTGGTGTCAAAACGCTCTGCGTGTTGTTGCATTTGCACCATCAAATCCGGACCCTGCAGTTCTGCGATGCCGCCCGGCCAGTTTTCAACCTCCGTAGTGGTGGTTAATTGACCACCTTGTTGCATACCGGTAATAACAACGGGATTGAGATTGGCTCGCGCGGCATAGATGGCTGCGGTGTATCCCGCAGGGCCGCTGCCTAGAATGATAAGAGGATGATGCTGTGTGTCACTCATAGGGTGTTTTCCGTTCAGAAAGGGTTAAAAATTTTTGCGCATAATAAGGGAATTAGAAATAGGCTTCCATTCAATTGGAGCAATTCAGTTAATAGTTTGTCTTTATTAACAGGAACTCGATTCCAATTAAAGTACAATAGCGCGCATTGGGCGTGACAAGCCTGCCAAGCGGATAGAAATACTTTTCAAAACCTTCGGAGGCAGTAAGCCGACGGAGAGTGTACAGGGATGTATTTACAGCGTGTTTTGAAAAGTATTTCTATCCGCTTGACAGGCGACATCCAAGGCGACAATTGGCGTTTAGTAAAAATTAGAAATCGAAGTCATATTAGGGTTAAGTTTGAGTAAGAAAATCGAAAAATCAGTTGCACATCCTCCTATTAGAAATGCGAGTGCCAAAATCATTCGTGAAGGGATTTTAATCGGCCTGATGGCGGCGTGTGCTTATATTGCATTAGCGTTGTTAACCTACAGTACAGGTGATCCTGGTTGGTCGAGCACTGGAACGGGCGAAGAAATTAAAAATGCTGGTGGTCCTGCAGGTGCTTGGTTGGCCGATGTTTTCTTTTCCCTGTTTGGTAATTTGGCTTACCTCTTCCCCCTGATGTTGGTTTATCAAATTGTTGTTCAACTTCGAGATCGCGAAGGCCTTAGTTTAGATCCACTTATTATTTTATTGCGGTTTGTTGGTTTGTGTTTGGTGATGGTTTCCAGCACGGGTATCGCCGTAATGCAGTACGGTTTGGAAAGCACACTATTGCCATTTTCCAACGGCGGTTGGTTGGGTTTGGAAGTGGCGAGTTCAATTGAATCAACATTTGGATACATCGGTGGCATTTTACTATTGTTGGCGATGTTTTTATTTGGCTTAACGATTTTTATTGATATCAGTTGGTTTGCAGTAATGGATTTTATTGGGCTGAGTGTCCTAAAGATCCTGGATTACATTCAACATCGGTTTGTGATTTTACGAGCCAACCTTTCGGAAAAGCGACAAGCTAAGGATGCGATTAAAGAAAGAAGGGATGCCGTTAAAGCGCAAACAAAAATTCAGGAAAAACGTATTCCTCCAACAATATCAGCGCCGAAAAAAATCACTACAGTTAGTCAGCGAGTTCAAAAGGAAAAGCAACAATCTTTATTTGACGATATGCCAGTTGAAGGTGAGTTGCCACCAATTAAATTACTTGATCCTGCCAAAAAAAATCCTGATAAAGGCTATTCCGAAGAATCACTGGAAGGGATGTCGCGTTTGTTGGAATTAAAATTAAAAGATTTTGGCGTGGTGGCAGAAGTGGTTGCTGTTCTGCCTGGGCCAGTGGTAACGCGTTTTGAAATTCAGCCTGCTGCGGGAGTAAAAGTCAGTAAGATCACAAATCTTGCAAAAGACCTTGCGCGTTCTCTCGCGGTAAGCAGTGTGCGCGTGGTTGAAATCATTCAGGGTAAATCTGTTGTGGGTATTGAAATCCCGAATGAGTTTCGAGAAATCGTGCGCTTGAGTGAAATTATTTCTTCAGCAGTCTATGAGCGATCACGCTCACCTTTGACCCTGGCACTGGGGCATGACATTAGTGGTGAAGCTGTAGTCGCTGACCTGGCAAAAATGCCGCATTTATTGGTTGCCGGGACAACCGGTTCTGGTAAGTCAGTGGGCGTGAATGCCATGTTGATTTCCATGTTGTATAAAGCCACGCCGGACGAAGTACGTTTAATTCTTGTCGATCCAAAAATGTTGGAACTCAGTGTCTATGAGGGCATTCCACATTTGCTCACGCCAGTAATCACTGATATGAAAGATGCAGCAACAGGTTTACGTTGGTGTGTCGGCGAGATGGAGCGTCGCTATAAATTAATGGCCGCTCTGGGGGTGCGCAATATTGCGGGCTACAACAAAAAAGTACGAGATGCGATTAAAGCGGGTACTCCGATTCCAGATCCAATTTGGAACCCAGAATCTGAACTGGATCAAGAGAGCCCAGTTCCGACCTTGGATAGCATGCCATTTATTGTTGTGGTGATTGACGAGTTTGCCGACATGATGATGATTGTGGGCAAGAAAGTGGAACAATTGATCGCCCGGATCGCACAAAAAGCACGTGCGGCTGGGATACATATGATACTTGCCACGCAAAGGCCTTCAGTGGATGTGATCACCGGTTTAATTAAAGCCAACGTGCCAACTAGAATGGCGTTTCAGGTTAGTTCAAAAATTGATTCTCGAACTATCTTAGATCAAGGCGGGGCAGAACAATTGTTGGGCCATGGAGACATGTTATTTTTACCTCCGGGGACTTCAATGACCGTCCGCGTTCACGGCGCATTTATTGACGATCATGAAGTACATAAAGTGGTTGCCGATTGGAAAAAACGTGGACAACCGGATTATCTGGAAGAGATTTTAAGTGAAGATGTTAACAGCATTCCTGTTCCCGGCTATAGCGCCGAAGGCGATGAATCGTCATCAGATAGTGAAAGTGATCCCTTGTATGACGAAGCTGTTGCTTTTGTGACGGAAACACGAAAAGCCAGTATTTCTTCAGTACAAAGAAAATTACGCGTAGGCTATAACCGAGCAGCACGTTTGATTGAACAGATGGAAGTTTCTGGTGTGGTTACTGAAATGGGAACTAATGGAAATCGCGAAGTGTTGGCGCCACGGCCACCAAAATAATCAGGGTTTATTTATGTCTATCCGCCAATCTGTTTTCAAATATTGTGTAACAGCTTTTATGATTTCTCCGCTTTTTACTTATGCAGATTCTGCCAGTGATTTCATGGCCTATCTTAATACGATTGAAAGCTTGAGTGGTTACTTTGAACAAAGCATTCGAAACTCTGAGGGGGACGAAATTGCCGATCCAACTGAAGGGGAGTTCCATCTAAAAAGACCGGGTAAGTTTTATTGGAAAACTTCTCCACCCTTCGAACAGCTTGTTATTGGAAATGAGAGGGGTCTCATTTTATATGACCCCGATCTAGAACAAGTTACGATTTACGACAAGGAAGCATTTTTGAATAGCCCTGCAGCGGTCTTGAGTGGAAGTTCAGAACAAATTCAAACTAAATACAGTATTGATGGGTACAAAGATAATAAAAAGGAGACATTTGTTTTGAAGGAGATAGATCTTCAAAATCAATCTTTTGATAGCCTCAGTTTTGTTTTCGAAAAAAACACACTTAAAGGGCTAAGCCTAGTTGATCAAATGGATCAAGTTACGACAATTAAATTCAAAAAAGTTAAAACAAATCAAGCAATAGATGCTGATCTTTTTATATTTGTTCCACCCGAAGAAGCAGACATCATTATTCAATAAGGCCAGCGAACAAATTTACTTGTGACTAACTCCGATTTGTTTGACGATCACCCGATTGAAAACCCTAAAGGGCAGCCACTTGCCGCGCGTTTGCGTCCTCACACTGTAAAAGATTACATCGGTCAGGCACATATACTCGGCGAAGGTAAGGCACTGCGAGTAGCGATCGAGCAAGGCATTATTCACTCGATGATTTTTTGGGGACCGCCTGGTACCGGGAAAACCACGCTTGCTCGATTGCTAGCGGTAGAGATCGAAGCTGATTTTATCGCCTTGTCTGCAGTACTAGCTGGGGTTAAAGATATTCGAGCAGCTGTTCTACAAGCAGAGCAAAATTTAAAAGTCTATCAACGTCGCACTATTCTATTTGTCGACGAAGTTCATCGGTTTAACAAGGCACAGCAAGATGCTTTCCTTCCCTATGTGGAAGAGGGTACGGTGATATTTGTTGGGGCAACAACAGAGAATCCATCTTTTGAAGTCAATAATGCTTTGCTTTCACGTTGTCGTGTCTATGTATTAAAAGCGTTTTCTGAAGAGGAATTAGGTGAGCTAATTGAACGCTCCTTAAATAATAAAAATCAGGGCTTGGGTCAGCGGCAACTTCAACTGGAAGATCAAGCAAAACGCTTGCTGATAGGTGCAGCGGATGGTGATGCGCGCCGTTGTTTGAACTTGTTGGAAATCGCCAGCGACCTCGTGGAGGATCGAGAAAAAATTAGCCTCGAAATTGTGCAACAAATTGTGGGCGGACAACTTCGTCGTTTTGACAAAGGCGGGGATATTTTTTATGAACAAATTTCAGCTTTACACAAATCTGTGCGCGGTTCTGATCCCGATGCGGCGCTTTACTGGTTAGTTCGTATGTTGGATGGCGGCTGTGATCCACTTTACATTGCTCGACGTGTCGTAAGAATGGCGAGCGAGGATATAGGCAACGCAGACCCACGCGCCTTGAGAGTTGCCCTTGATGCTTGGGAAGTGCAAGAACGTCTCGGTAGTCCCGAGGGTGAATTGGCTTTAGCGCAAGCGCTGGTTTATCTATCTGTGGCTGCTAAGAGTAATGCTGTGTATCGCGCTTTTGGCGAGGCAAAGACTGCAGTTTCCAGTCTTCCCTCCTACGATGTGCCGATGCGGCTGAGGAATGCACCAACACAACTAATGAAAAATATGGATTACGGTAAAGACTATCGTTACGCACACGATGAACAAGATGCATTTGCGGCGGGCGAAAGTTACTTTCCGGACGAAATGGATAGCCCCACGTGGTATCAACCCACAAAACGCGGGCTTGAAATACAAATTTCCGAAAAACTTGAAAAGCTACGTGAATTGAATCGTAAAGTTTAATCCTGAGCAAGCCCTTAAGTTATTTGCAATTTTTTCGTTTTGCATCTCCACCGGTTTAGCAAGCCGCTCATATTGTCGTTCAATAATGTAAGGGGCGCGATATTCTCTATATTTCGCTATAATGCGCGGCTTGTTTTAGGTGGAGGAATGTATGCTCTGGCTTGCCGTGGCTGTTGGTGGTGCTTGTGGTGCAATGGTGCGCTTTGCTGTAGCGCTAATGCTACCTATTCAAAATGGTGAATTTCCCTGGGCGACCTTTTTGGTCAACGTGGTTGGATCCTTTTTAGCGGGGATTTTATACGTACTCATTGTCGAAAAGGGCGTGTTAATGCCTCAGTTAAGGCCCGCGCTCATGTTCGGCATGTTGGGGGCCTTGACCACTTTTTCTACTTTCTCCCTGGAAGGTGTTTTATTGGTTAGAGATGGCTACATTCAATTGGCGCTAGGCTATCTGAGTGGCAGCTTCTTTTGCTGTATTGCCGCTGCGTTTGCAGGGCTTAGCATCACTTCAAAAATCATTTAGGTTTGCTTTATGTTAGACAATAAACTGCTACGCCAGGACGCGGAAGCGTTGAAAGAAAATTTGCGCAAGCGTGGCTTCGAGCTAGACACCCAGAAAATTGGGGAACTTGAAGAAAAACGTAAACAGCTGCAGGTCAAAGTTGAGAATTTACAGCAAGACAGAAATGCAAAATCAAAAAATATTGGCAAAGCTAAAGCTTCGGGTGAAGATATTGCTCCCTTGCTTAAAGAAGTCGAGAACCTTAAAAGCGCTTTGAGTCAGGCAGAAGAAGCGCTGAATGCAATTCAAGCAGAGTGGGACGAATTGGCCTTTACTATTCCCAATGTGTTGTCGGATGATGTGCCAGAAGGGAGGTCAGAAGAGGATAATCGGGAAGTTAGCCGCTGGGGTGAAGTACCTCACTTTAATTTTGAGCCCTTGGATCACGTAGACCTGGGAGCAGCTTTGGGCCTTGATTTTGAAAAAGCGGGCACAATTACCGGTTCGCGTTTTGTAACGATGCGTGCAGATATTGCGCGTTTGCATCGTGCTTTAATCCAATTCATGCTTGATACTCACACAGGTGAACACGCTTACACAGAAGTGTATGTCCCTTATATTGTTAACAAAGAGTCATTATTTGGTACGGGTCAATTACCAAAGTTTGAAGAAGATCTATTCAAACTTGAGGATGAAAGGGAATTTTATTTAATTCCGACGGCAGAAGTACCGGTCACAAATTTGTTGCGCGACGGCATTGTTGATGAAGCATCACTCCCTATTAAGTATGTCGCGCACACGCCTTGTTTTAGGTCAGAAGCAGGAAGTTATGGGCGCGATACGCGGGGAATGATTCGACAACACCAGTTCGAAAAAGTCGAGCTGGTGCAATTTGTTAGGCCCGAGGACTCCAGCGAGGCTTTGGAAAAACTTACCAAAGACGCAGAAACAATTTTACAAAAACTCAATCTTGCGTATCGAAAGGTTTTGTTGTGCAGTGGAGATATCGGTTTCAGTTCAAACAAGACCTATGATTTGGAAGTCTGGTTGCCTTCGCAAAACACTTACCGGGAAATTTCTTCCTGTAGTTGTTTTTCGGATTTCCAGGCACGCAGATTGAAAGCGCGCTTTAAACCAGAAGGCGGTGCAAAGCCGACCTTGCTTCACACCTTAAATGGATCGGGATTGGCCATTGGTCGCACCCTCGTTGCAATTCTGGAGAACTATCAACAGAGTGACGGCAGTGTCGAAATTCCAGAGGTGTTGCGAGGCTACATGAACCAGCAAAGCCATATCCAGCCGGAGTAAATCCCGGTTGGATTACTTTCCCCTATTTTTTAAATTGTCATCTCAACCCTGCCTTATAGTTGGGGGCGGTGTTGTGGCAACGCGCAAAGCGCGTTTGTTAAGCAAGGCGGAGGCAAAAATCTCGGTCCTGGCTAAGGATGCAAGCGCCGAGATTCAAGATATTGTACATGCCAGCGGCGGGATGCTTATTGCGGAGGATTTTCATGAGCATGTTCTCGATGGTGTGAAACTGGTCATAGCGGCCACCAGTGATGACCATCTAAACAAGATCGTTGCAGATGCCTGTAACAAACGAAATATCCCCGTCAATGTCGTTGATAATCCTGCTCTGTGCTCAGTCATTATGCCGGCTATTGTCGATCGAAGTCCGGTGATTGTTGCTATCAGTTCATTTGGGAAAGCACCGGTTTTAGCGCGTAAGATTCGCAGCCAGTTGGAGAGCACGATACCAGCAAGTTTTGGTAAATTAGCAGAACTTATGGGTGCTTTCAGGGATAAAGTAAGCAAGTCTATAGAAGAAGACCTGCGTCGTCGATTCTGGGAAAATATTGTGGACGGCGCAGTGGGTGAGGCTGTACTCAAAGGAGACCTCGATAAAGCTCACGCACTTATCGAGCAAAAAATTCAAGCCAATGAAATTGATAGTGAAGGTGAAGTTTATCTTGTAGGAGCGGGGCCAGGAGATCCAGACCTCCTGACTTTTAAGGCATTACGCTTGATGCAGAAGGCGGATGTGGTGCTCTATGACCGCCTCGTTTCTCCCCCGATTCTTGAAATGGTTCGCCGAGATGCAGAGCGAATCTACGTTGGTAAGCAGCGCGCAGATCATGCTGTTCCACAAGGACAAATAAACCAGATGCTGCTGGAGCTGGCACTTCAAGGCAAAAAGGTATTGCGACTGAAGGGCGGTGATCCCTTTATATTTGGGCGCGGAGGCGAGGAAATTTCATTGCTTGCCGAGAATAACATCGCGTTTCAGGTTGTGCCTGGTATTACTGCTGCCTCAGGTTGTGCCTGCTATGCAGGTATTCCGCTCACACACCGTGATTATTCGCAGTCAGTGCGGTTCGTAACCGGGCATCTTAAGAGTGATGCGCCCAACCTGAAATGGGGCGAATTTGTGGATAAAAAGCAAACACTGGTGTTCTATATGGGGCTTGCGGGTCTCAATCGCATCTGTGCACGCCTGATTCAACATGGGAAAGATCCGGAAACCCCCGCTGCCCTTATTGAAAAGGGCACTTTGCCCGACCAGCGCATACATATAGGCAGCATCGAAACACTACCATCTGTAATAGAAGGAAAGGAAATTCACGCGCCAACTTTACTGATAATTGGTGATGTGGTTCACTTACACGACACCCTAGGTCGTTAATATTTTCACCTGGTTGCCGATACCTACTAGTAGGAAGGCAGTGATTTAGGCAGGGAAAAATGGTAAACCCAATTGATACACGCTACGTTACGCCGAAACCCGCAGTCACCAGCAAAAAGGACGGGGCGGCTCCCGTAGAGTCACATACTGACGAAAGACGAGCAGCGGCCAAGTCACACCCTTACGTCGACCGAAGAAAACGTCAGGATCGACGTAATCGCCGAGACAAAAATGGTCGCCTTGTATACGATATGCGTTCCGGGCGCGGCCGTCGCAAAACTGATCATATTCCACCTTCCATCGAACTGGACGTTTAAATTCAACTATGCAATTTGACTATGACCTCTTCGTCATTGGTGCCGGGTCTGGCGGTGTGCGCGCGGCCAGAATCGCCAGCGCTTTGGGCGCAAAAGTGGCGATCGCAGAGGATCTTTATTTTGGAGGGACCTGCGTTAATGTTGGCTGTGTACCCAAAAAACTCTATGTCTATGCATCGGAATTCAGCGAAGAATTTGCTGCTGCCGCCGGATTTGGTTGGCAAAAAAATGAAGCACAACATGACTGGTCTTTGTTGAAAAATAATAAAGACAAAGAGATTCAGCGACTCGGAAAAATCTACGAAAAATTATTGATTGACGCAAATGTTACTGTCTTAAACGGTAGAGCGGAAATTTGTGGTGCCCATAAGGTTAAAGTTTCCAACAAAGAAATTACCGCCGAACGAATACTGTTAGCGGTGGGGAGTTGGCCCCGTCAACCTGAATTTGAAGGCGCTGAACACTGTCTCAGTTCAAATGATATTTTTAGGCTTGAGAAAAAACCCAAACGGGTTTTAATCCAGGGTGGTGGTTATATCGCCATTGAATTTGCTGGAATATTTTCAGGTCTGGGTTGTGAGACAGAGCTCATTTATCGCGGTGATTTGTTTTTGAGAGGCTTTGATACAGAGGTTCGCTGCTTTGTGAAAAAAGAAGTGGAAAAGAAAGGTGTCAGGCTTAGTTTCAATCAGGACATAAAATGTGTAAAGAAAGTTGCAGATCAATATTGTGTTGAATTCCTAAGTGGCGAGACACGGGTGGTTGACGCAGTAGTCAGTGCGATTGGCCGAGTACCGAAGCTTCAGGGTTTGGGCTTGGAAAAAACACAAATCCAAACACAAAAATCAGGTCACATTATTGTCGACGAGAATTTTGAAACGCATGAAGCTGGCGTTTTTGCAATTGGCGATGTGGTTGGCAAAAAGGAGCTGACTCCCGTTGCTTTGGCAGAAGGAATGGCATTGGCAAAATTCTGGTTTGCCGGGGAAGCTATCCAGTTGGTTTATGAGAATATTCCTACAGCAGTATTTTGTCAGCCGAATATCGCGACAATTGGTTTAAGTGAGGACGAAGCCAAAGAGCGCAATTTGGATGTCGATATTTATACCAGTACTTTCAAACCACTTAAGAATACCTTAAGTGGGATTGATGAAAAAACCTTAATGAAACTTATAGTAGATAAGAGTAGTGACAGGGTAATTGGTTGCCACATGGTGGGTTCGCATGCCGGTGAAATTATTCAGGGTATCGCGATTGCAATCACCGCTGGTGCAAGCAAAGCAGATTTTGATAAAACGATAGGCATCCACCCCACGGCGGCCGAAGAGTTTGTCACCATGCGTACGCCAGTTTAGGATTTTTTATTTAGCTAAATTTTATTAGCTAAAATTATTGCTCGCATTGGCGCAGGGTGGCCTTCTACCGTTTTTGAAGAATCGTGCGGATCGAGGAAATCTTCAAGAGATTGAAATTGCATCCAGTCTGTGGCGCGTTGTTCTTGTCGGCTGGTGATATTGGTGTCGACACAACGCACATTCGTATAACCAATTTTATTCATCCAGGAAAGCAGCGTTTCAACACTTGGGATAAACCAAACATTATTCATTTTGGCGTAACGACCTTCAGGTACTAAACATTGCCCGCGCTCACCTTCTATCACTAAAGTTTCAAGTACGAGTTCGCCACCTGGTTTGAGAGTGTCCATAAGCTCACGTAAATGATCCATCGGTGAGCGTCGATGATAGAGTATGCCCATTGAAAAAGTGGTATCGAAAACTTCCAGCTTTTCAGGTAATGCTTCAATACCAAGAGGCAAAACGTCTACCGGAAAGTCAGCATTTTTTTGTTCAAGTAATTTTTTCAGAGTGTAAAATTGCACAACAAATCTTGGCGAAGGATCAATGCCAATAACCCGATTTGCATCTTCTCCGAACATACGCCAACAGTGGTAGCCGTTACCACAACCGACATCGAGGACGAGTTTATTTTTTAAAGGGCTGATGTGCGGCAGGAGTCTTTCCCATTTCCAATCTGATCGCCACTCCGTGTTGAGATCAATCCCAAATACCTTGTATGGCCCTTTGCGCCAGGGTATCAGCTTTCGAAGTTGTTTGTCGAGTTCGCTTTGTGCTTGTGAATCAATTTCCGAAGCTAAACCGATTTCTACTTGCGTTTTAAAATTGAATTTTGCTGTTTGAATTGACGGCAAATTGCTCATGGCAGCATACCAGTCAGGTAAATCTCCGTAACGCTGCGTACTCAAACCAGCTTCTATTTGCGCTCGCAGGGACTCACTCCAACTGCTTAAGGCGGAGTCTCGAATAAAATTCAGTAAAGAGGAGTAGTCAATCATTTAAAAGCGAGTAAGGAGGCAAAATTAAAACACTGAAACCAAAGCGTCGGGTTGAGAAAGCCATTTTCCAGCAGGCGAAGTTGATGTTGTTCTAGCGTTTCGGTTACGAGTACATCTTCGAGTGCACTGCGTTTTTGCGCAATTTCAAGTTGGCTATAGCCGTTATGTGCTTTGAAAAAGTGGTGCATGTCTGTCATCAGGCTTTCGTAGCTTTCATCTTTAAAGCCTATTTTTTCTGACAACACTAAGACGCCGCCAGGTCTCATGCCCTTGGCAATTTTAGCGAGCAACTTCGATCTCAATTCAATGGGGATAAATTGCAAAGTAAAATTCAGCACAACCACCGAAGCGTTACTGATTTCTATATTCAGAATGTCGTCTTTAATCAATGTGATCGTGGTGTCTGTATGAATTTGATTCGCTTTCTGTTCTTCCTGAATGAGTACGGCGAGTTTTTCAATCATGGCAGTGGAGGAATCTACCGCAATTAATTCAACGTTGGGGGTTTCGATCTTTTTAGCCATGGTGAATGTGGCGCCACCCAATGAGCAGCCGAGGTCGTAACAACGACTGCCGGTCTGTGCATAGCGTGCGGCCAGTTCGCCAATCATCACGATAATGGCGCTGTAGCCCGGTACTGATCGGTTGATCATGTCTGGAAAGACATTAACAACCCGCTCATCAAAGATAAAGCGAGGCACTTCGGCGCGATTGTCAGCATACATCCGGTCGATCTGCGGATTGCTCTCGGGTTTAAGATCTTTAGAGTTCATATTGAGCATCAAAAAAAGGACGTCATTCTACCACCGCCTTAAGATCAACTACACTTTATATAACCTTTGGAGATGACTGAATTTACAAGAGCGGGAGCGCCCTTGACGCCATTGAATTACGCCAATACTTCGGTTCTGATCGCGGATGATTTTTCCAATTTCCGCAGCACTGTTAATTCGATGCTGCAGTCCTTGGGCGTGCAGGATGTTGAATCTGCTGCTAACAGCCAGGAAGCAATTGAGTGCTGCCAGCGACGCAGTTTTGATCTCATACTCTGTGACTACAATCTAGGGCGGGGGCGTACGGGGCAGCATGTGCTTGAAGAGCTGCGCCACCGCAAGCTTATTTCTCATAATACGGTATTCATTATTGTCTCCGCGGAGGCTAGCCGGAATATTGTGATGTCGGCCTATGATTGTCAGCCAGACGATTATTTAATGAAACCCATCAATACCAAAACGCTGAGTCAGCGTATGACACGCTTATTGGCACAGCGTAAAG
Organism: Cellvibrionaceae bacterium; assembly: GCA_050299435.1. GTDB lineage: Bacteria > Pseudomonadota > Gammaproteobacteria > Pseudomonadales > Cellvibrionaceae > 1162T-S-0a-05. Next base: position 12,843 of record JBNKVX010000077.1, read on the forward strand.
TATTTAGTCCGGTGTATAAAGCTCTGGATAAGGGTGATGTCAGTACAGCGATAGATTTGTTAATTGATATCTCTTTGGAAGAAAATCGCAACGCGCTTGCTGCTCAGAAAATGCTGGGCGAATTGTTTATCGAGCAGGGCATGTTGGATAACGCAGAAAAACTGTATACCAAGGCTTTGGAAGTCAGGCAGCTTGATTGGGCTCGACTTGGCTTGGCAAAAGTTAAGCAGGCGAAAGGGGAATTAGAAATAGCTGGTGCCTGGTTAGAAAAGATAGTTGAAGAAAATCCGCTTTATCTTCCTGCATACGATAGCCTGGTAACAAATTGGGAGAAAATTGGCGAGAATGATGAATTGCAATTCGCTGCACAAAAAGCAGTAGATATTTCGCCAATGTCGATACTCAGACAGAAAAAGCTTGGTGAAGTAGCGCAAATCAATAATGACATCAATACCTGTGTGGAGGCGCTAAGAAAAACCATTCGTTTGGGTGAGCACTCCTGTCATGGGAATGCCGAAAATCACTTTACCTTTGCAAGAGTAGTTGCCTTGGGTATGGAGCGTAACCTCGATCTTGATCCCTCTCTCAATGATGAAGCAATGCTCTATTTAAAATCCGCGAACGAATGGTTTAATTTGGATGCGTCGCAAAGTGCACAGGCACTCATGCTGGAGAGTCGCGTCCTTGCTGCCAGTGGCAACACAGAGAAGGCTAAGGATGTAATGGAAAGGGCTGGAGCCAAACTTGAAACGCAGGAAGTGACATTAGAGGTGCAACTCGATCACGTTTCTATGCTAATTTCTTTAGGTAGAGAAGAAGAAGCTGAAGCCTTGCTAAAAAGTCTACAAGAATTGCATAAAGATGATGAGCAGGCGCTTAAAAAGCTGGATATTTATCTCAATGAACCTGCCAGTGAAGAAAACCGTTCTCTGGTTGCCTCAATAAATAGAGAAGGCATCAATTTTTACAATCAAAATCTCTATGATGAGGCTTTGTCTTGTTTTGAAAGAGCCAGAAAATTATTTCCCAAGCATATTGGAATACAATTAAATATAGTTCAGGCCCTGATAGGCAAAATGAAGAAAGGTGATGCAGATCGCTTGGTTGCCAACGAGTGTTATGCAAGTTTAGAGCTGGTCTCCAGTTTAATTGACACAAATAACCCACAGTATGGTCGTTATTTAAAATTGCGCGAAATGGCTTTTTCTCAGGCGGAGTTCCTATGATTAAAGACAATAATATTGATTTTTCTTTGGTGTTAGCCTCAAGTGTGCACGATATGAAAAATTCCGTGGGCATGCTAATGGCTTCGCTTGAGCAAGTCATTGAAGATACGCCACCAGAAAGTCCAGCCCAGGCTAAAAGATTTTCTACCCTGCATTATGAAGCCTCTCGAATTAACAGTGAACTTGTTCAGCTGCTCACCATTTATCGGATGCAAAATAATTTTCTTCCACTTAATGTCGATGAACATTATCTCATTGATATCTTGGAGGACCAAATTGCTCGAAATCACTCTTTGACTGAAACACGAAAAATTAAAATCGACTTGGACTGTGATCCGGATCTTCTGTGGTACTTCGACGCCGACCTTGTTGGAAGTGTCATACACAACGTTGTTGTGAATTGTTCTCGCTATACGCGCTCACAAATTTATATTGGAGCCAAGATCGATGACGATACTTTAATCATTACAGTTGCGGATGATGGTTTGGGTTATCCTAAAGAAATGCTTGATAAGCCTGCAATGATGGTCGAAAACGCTGAGTTAAGTCGGGACGCCACCCACCTTGGTTTATATTTTGCTGAAAATATCGCACGCATGCACAAGCAAAACAATCGACATGGCTATATTGAGCTAGAGAATGGGCCACCGATAGGTGGAGGTGTGTTTCGAATTTTTTTGCCTTAAGTGTATAGATCAAGACTCAAGGTTTTAAAACAATCACATCGCTACGTGATAAACGCAATATACCTTCAGCTGTATTTCCGACTAGCTTTCCGGTAAGTTTTTTCCTTCCTACTGTGCCCAATACAATGAGTTCAGATTTATTCTTGGAGGCCACGCTAGGTATCACTTTTTCGGGCTGCCCCGCTTTGATGTGAATATTTTTTTTAGGTATTTTATATTGCTGACTCAAACTTTCGACATTCTTCTGTAATTTTTTGACTGCTATATTTTCCTTTTCATCACTAAATTGAATGCCCAAATCTTGTAATACTGGTGAAACAGGAGGTGTATAAACGACGTGTAAGTCAGCATTCAGCTTATTTGCTAAATTGGATGCATATTTCAATACTTTGCGGTTTAAGCTCATTTTTTCCCTGGATTTTGTTTCCAGATCAACGGCGGCCATTACTGTAGAAGCTTTTTTCAATTTTTGTTGAGCACTGATCATCATAGGAAGGGGACAAGTTCTTACAAGATGCCAATCAGTTGGAGTGTAAAACATGGTTTCAGAACGGTGGCCAGTTTTGATTACAAGGGTGTATTTTGTGGAAGAGGTATGTTTAACAATCCAGCCAGGGATATGCTTTTCCCAAACTACTTCACTGCTCAGTTTGACGTTTTTTTCAACATGTTTGTGTAACAGGAGCTGCGCCTTCTTTGCTACGGCTTCAATTACTTTGGCTTTTATTTCTGAGGCATTTTTAATGGATCTTAGATTTTCGTAGCAGAAGAACACTACGTGTATCCCCGTACCCAACTTTCCCGCAAGTTCACTTGCTCGCTTTAATGCAAGTGGCTTTTGGTCAATCGGGTCAGCTATTACAAGAATTTTTGCCATCAACCTTGCTCCTGGTACATGTCAAAGAATACCC
>JBNKVX010000078.1:0-15420 GCA_050299435.1 Cellvibrionaceae bacterium
GCTTTATGTTCGCTTCTAGTAAATTTTGGAAATTCTTCATTTCCTGGTATTTTTGCCTCTTCATGCGCGACTAGTATCAGTGCTTGCGAATATTTCCTTCCCAAATTAGATGAATAGAATTCGTACATTTCCTCCATATCTGCTTTTGTATAAATGTCCCTATATATAGTTATTAAACTTTTCTCTAACTCCTCTAAATTAGGCGCGCTGAGGTGTACCATGCATTTGTCCTTCGATGATCCATTCTTCAAGCACAAGTTCAATTCAGCACCTCTAATTCCCAGTGAAGTAGCTTCGGCTAACCTTTGTACTTTTACAAGACTAGTTGCTATATCTTCCGACGCAATACAAAAGGTAGGCAAGAACACCAGAAGGAACATTAACTTAATTTTCATATCAAATACCTTTTTAACAGTGTGCTAAACGGACCCTTCGGTCCGTATAACACTTTTTATGTGTTGTATGTATAAAAGTGCCATGTACTTTTCTTTATTGGTAGTTTTTCATATGTTTTTTGCGCAGTCGTATTCTCGGGTACGGTTGTCCACTGCAACCTTACAGCGCCATTCTCTTTTACATAACCAAGACAATGATCTATTAATTTTCTTGCGATACCTTTTCCTCTATTCTCGGGTGTAACGTAAAGATCGTTCATAACTCCTACTTTAGAAGCAATAGTAGAAGCAAATGAAAAGTAGAGTGTTGCAAATGCTATAAACTTTCCATTCTCTTTATACCCGAACTGGCACCCGTACGGGCTATTTAAGCCAAATTGCGAAAAGAACTCTCTGTTTTGTGTTTCCGATATTTCTGTAGCCTTATAGAATTCTTGATACCCTTTAATTAAAGGGAGAATTTCTCCGATATTTTCCTTGCTTATAGCTTCGATCATTTATATTCCTTGGTGCACATAACACCCTAATAAATGGCGAGCCGTTAGGCGAGTCCTTTTTGGCAGCTTTAGCTGACAAAAACTTGGTTTAATTTGATTGTTAGGTGCTACATTATTGATGCACATACTTACCATTACTGTCCACGAAGACGACGCCATTAATTGTATATTTTTTCCCTTGCAACCAAACTTGAGTAGTAAATTCGACCACGTCGCCATCGCTGGTAGAGCGTAACCATTTAGACGGAAAAGTAATTACCTTTTCATATTTTTCTTTTAGAGTAGAACCTAGCTTTCCGATATTCTTATTTTCGATGACACTCACATCCGTATGAACATCCCCAACTATAACAGTACATACTGTTTCATTTCTTGAATTGCAAAAAGCTTGAGCATTTTTATCTTCCCGCCACAGAGCTTGACTTGCACTCACTGTGGTTGCTAACAAATAGGGCAAAACTATGGTAATGGCTGATTTCTTCATGGCGCCTAACAATATTATTAGATTGCAAAACGCCGTGTTTAATCCGACATTTTGCCTGTTTAATATACATAAGTCAGTTATACCACATCCCCGGAAAGCCACAACCCTAAAGGCCTACAGGCTGGCTATTTTTTATACCCGGACATAGACGGCAAATGTTTTTGATTTGCACATAGACGGCAAGCAAATAGTGCTGCGCATAAACACAGTATTATTTTGGATTGAAATTTGCGCTAGAAATAGGATGATTGAATACGGGAAGGGAGCCCAAGGCAATGATCATCAGGGCCAGATGTATTACAGAAATTGCAAAAGTATAAGCAATAAATGTAAGCACCCCGATGAGTTGCCTTGTATTAAAAAAGTAAGAATCACAAATAATCGCGTTGGCTGCGCTGCCATTCCTTGTTGCTTGAGGGTTTTTGCAGTTTATCCATCGCGCTGCCACCACCTTTAGCCGCCAAATTTTCACACCACCCAATACCGCTTGTCATGTCGGTAGGTGTTTCGAGGTCCTGGAAGAACATAGTGGTGTCGAGATTTGGGAGGATCTCGCCAACAATATACTGCGCACGTGTTTTTACATTTGTATCGCCTAAACGATTAAATTGCCCCCACTCAACAATATAGCTATCACAGCCATCTTCCACTTCGGGCTTGGCCACGAAAGAAGTGTCGTAATCGAAGCCGAACAAGAACTTCATCAAGCTGGTTTCAAAAAGCATTGCAGCATCTTCATATTGGTTAGAGTAGCCGTAGTGATCAGAGGCTCCGTCTGGCTCGAATTCATTGCCTGCTTGCTCGGCGGAGATTTCTGACTGTGCTGCCGAAGCGGTTTCACCAAAATACAAGACATCGGCAAGCCCGTAGAGCAAGGAGGAATTAAGTGGATAGTCGTCGTCCAAGACGTTTGAGGGTCGCTGCTCCGCGAGTGCAGAAGAGACTTGGCTCACTGTCATGGCATTGTCCATAGACCCATAACTGCCCTGGGGAATAAAGTCATTGGCGTGGGCTAATTCATGGAAAATTAAACGGGCAAGTAGGTGCGTGGTGTCTTCCAGGCTCCTTTCAGAATCGTCAGTGAGAGAGCCGTAGCGAAATGCGTAGTCATTCCCATCTGTGTAGTAGCCCCAAGCTTCCAGAATTAACGCATTACCGAATCCAGCTCGATAATCTTGTTTGGGGTTAATAGTTTGTTTGTCTGCTACGGTCATCCACAAATAGGCGGGATCAAGATAAATTGCGCCGGTACTGGTCGTATAGAACGCAGGGCGAATATCATCGTCAATCACCACTGCGGTTAGGGCCTTAAACAAAGGCAAAATGTCTGCTGGCAAGCTATAGAGAATTTCCTCAAAATTATCCGCCATCCAATCGTGAGAAATCACCAGGCGGTTCATGATGTCGTCAACCGTAGGATTATCAACTTCCTGCCCTAAAAGTGGCAGTTTTGACAAGGTGCATAAATCATTAGTTTCTTCAGCGGTGACACACTCTTTTAGTACCGAACTATAAGTGGCGGAGCTGTTAAAAGGCTTTAAATCGTCAAAATCTTCCGGGTTGTCTGTGAGCGTGCTGTCTTCATCTTTATCTTTACAGGCAGCCAACGCAATACAAGCCAAGAGGGCCAGCAGGGCTGGTCTCCACAATTTACTCATGAGAATGTCCATCCTAAATCTAAAATTATATGTATAGTTTGACGCTAAGCATCGGGTTGCGGTTCACCGTTTTTCGCCTTTTCTTCGACTTTGTGAAAGCGTCCCTCTTTTAAAAAGTACTTTACCTGTTTGATTACAGTCTTATTCCGCATCATAAATGTGTGGGTAACAGGTAGGACAATATGCTCATTCATGCCCTTTAATTTGGTGCGTTCTATACTGACCTTGCCATCATCCTCACCTGGAATCAGCCCCGAAAGTATTGGGTTAATACTTCGGCTGCCCGCAATAATACCTAAATTAAGCTCAAATTTGCCAAGCGCGTTGGGTTTAGCATCTTCGCCTGTGCCAAGCTCTTGGCCAGCTGGACCATTTACCAGCGTGAAGCCTGGCATATCACCCAGCTTGTCTACGACTTCGCTCCCTTGGTTGGGTGGCCCGAGCATGACGACATTACCTAGTTGTTGTTTTTCCTCCGGGGTAGCGTTCTCAGCCAACCACTGCCGCAACAAGATTCCACCCATTGAATGAGTCACAAAGTGGATTCGTGTATTGCTATCACACTTTTTAAGGGCTTCTGAGATATACCTTGTAGCAAGTTGTTCTATGGAACTTTGTGTTGAGGGGTAGGAAACATTAATTACTTGGTAGCCCTCCTCAGTGAGCGCTCGCTCCATGGTTTTCATCGAGCTATCTGAGCGCGCAAGTCCATGTAACAACACAACACAGGCCTCGCTAGCCTGCACTGATTGCATAAATATAAGGCCAAGCAAAAAAATACCGATGTATGTTTGTTTCATCGCTCAAGCCTCAAGCGCAATGCTTTTTGCCCTACCAAAATCTGTTTTTCCAGATCCTAGCTTGGGTATATTTTCCAGACAGATTAACTGACTGGGCCAAGCTAATTTGTTAAGTTTTGTTTCGCTGAGTTTTTCTTTCAGTTCAGTAAAATCCAGTTCCCGGTTAGCGAGTAAAACTATACGTTCGCCTTTTTTTTCATCTGGAATATTCACTGCTACCAATTCTAATTCGCTCGCCTCCGAATCATCTTGTGCGTACAGATTTCTGACAGTGGATTCGACTGTGCCGAGCCCAACCATTTCGCCACCGATTTTGGCAAAGCGCGAGTAGCGATCTTGTATGTGCAAAAAACCGTCTTCGTCTAATAATCCTTTGTCACCGGTCACATACCAGCGAATTCCGTCTATCTCTCGAATGGCATTAGCAGTTTTTTCTGGATTTTTTAAGTAGCCTTGCATTACTTGACTGCCGCCTATCAGAATCATGCCTGATTCTCCTGTAGGCAGCTCTTCAAAATTTTCCGGGTCAACAATTTTGCAACTGGTGCCGGGTAGAGGCATACCCACTGATCCCGGTTTTTCTCCTTTTTGAATTTTCCAATCTTGCAAACTCAAAATATCAGGCAAGTTGACGCTGGCGACCGGAGTGGTTTCTGTTGCACCGTAACCTTCAACAATGTCTTTGTTGAATTTTAATTTGAATTCGCGTCGAACTTCATCTTGCAGTTTTTCTGCACCTGCAATAACAAGCCGCAAGCTTTGCAGCATAAGCGGATGAACTTTGGAGTTTTTAATATACAAGCGGTAAAAACTCGAGGTTCCGAACATTAAAGTTGCACGATATTCTGCGATGGCTTTAGCACTTCCCAAAGCGTCAGTGGGGTCGGGATGACATACCACAGGCACACCTTCAAGTAGCGGCATAAACTGTGTGGCTGTCAAACCAAAAGCATGGAAAAGCGGTAAATTCGCCATAAAAACTTCGTCGGCTTCCATATTTAGCACATCGGTAATTTGTTTTACGTTTGCCATAATATTTTTATGGCTCAACATAACACCCTTGGGGGCACCTTCACTACCACTTGAAAATAAAATAGCGGCAGTAGAGTCGGGAGAGGTATTGTGCAGAAAGAGTTGCTTCAGCAAAGAACTTGGGAAAAATTTCACAATCAAGAGCGTGAAAAGTTTTTCAGCGAGATTAGCACTTTGTTTCAAGTCTTCTAAATAGATAAGTTGACAGTTATCCTCTAAAAAATCTGTATTAATTCCTTTGCTTTGTAGTTTTTTAATAAAGCGTTTTGAGCTGTAAATCGTTTTAATTTCGGCTTGTTCTATAGCAGAGATTTGAGCGACTTCACTCGCAGTGTAGTTCAAGTTAACTATTGTTTTGCCGGCGAGCACTGCAGCCATGTTGCCAAGCATGCCGCCAACACTCGTTGGCAATAGCAAACCGATATTTTTTTCCGGGCTTATCTTGTGAATGCGTCGCGCGAGTATTTGTGCGCCTGTAAGGGCTTCATAGGCATTCACTCGTGTTCCAAGTGTATCGGCTAAGCTCAGATTTTTAGCTTGCCTCTTTACAGTATCTATCCATTGTTCGCCAATAGTGGGTAAATTATCAATATACTCTTGCCAGGATGAAATACTTAAATCAAACACGCGTCGTTTTAGCACATCGGCTTTGGTTTCTTTACTAATCGCAGGACCAAAAGCGACAATTAAATCCCGGCTTAATCCAGTTGATTTCACTTTTTTTAAGGTATCGGACGAGCGAGAAAATTGGCTGCCCCAAAGTCCACGCAGATAAAAGGGAACGATCACAACTTCATCGTTCACATTTTCGCAAGCACTTTCATAACCTCTGCGAAATTCGGCAAGATGACCGTTGCGACTGATTACACCCTCTGGAAACAAACAGACGATTTCACCTTGGTTAAGCAGCTCAGCGACGTCTTCCAGGGCTTTGCGCGAACGCGGGCCTTGTTCAATCGGAATGCAACCAAACAGATCGAAAAACCATTTTAAATACCAGCGTTCATAAATGTTGCGCACCATAACAAAGCGAACCGGGCGCGGGCTGGCAATTTGTAAAATCGCCCAGTCAATCCAGCTCACGTGATTACCGAGCATGAGTACACCGCCTTTCGAAGGAATATTTTTCATACCCTGCACTTTCACACGGTAGTGTCTCGATAAAATTCCGCTGAGTAATAGACGCGTTAAACTTTGAGGTAATTCGTAGATTGTGTAGATGCCACCGATAACAGCAACACCCGCAATGAGATAGAGCAAGCCAACACTACTCCAACCCAATTGCGAAAACAAAACGGTGATCATTAAAAAACTGAGCATGCACACATTCTGTACCCAGTTATTTGCAGCCAAGGTTTTACCCAAGGCATTTTCGTCGGCAATGTATTGAATCAATGCATTCAGCGGAACAATAAATATGCCGCCCATAAAACCCACAAAAAGAAAGTCCAGGCCGGCGGTATAGACTGAATCCACGGTGGGTAAAATTAACAAGCCGATCGCGATACCCACGGCGCCTACTGGCAATAAACCTGATTCAATATGATCACGTGAAAGGCGACCTGCGAAGGTAGAGCCGAGAGCAATACCAATACCCGAACAGGCAAGTATTCCCTGAACGACAATGGTGTTATTTACCGCGAGGGTACTTTTTAGAAATTCTGGAAATGCCGCGAGCATGACTTGGCCAACGCTCCAAAACATTGCCAGACCCACAACAGACAAACGGATAACACGACGAGAGCGCAAGGGTGCAAGGTCATCAATAAATAAACGACCGCTCGCAAAGCGAGGCCAATTGAAGTTGATTTTCGCTTCAACGGGATCCTGTTTAGGTAGGCGATACATCATGATCAGTTCGAAAATTGCTGTTGCAATGAGTAACCAACCCATGGGTGCAATATTTCGAAGCACTTCGCCTTCGTCACTGCTGTTTGACTGAAAAAGTGATTCAAATCCGAGAGAAAAAGCAAAACTTCCGGCAAGAATAGCAACAATTGCCAGGGCAGAAGCAATACCGTTGGCTTCACCCAAACGGTTCTTGCCAAAGAGTTCTTTGATGAATCCGAGCTTGGCAGGGGAGTATATTGCAGACTGTGCCGCCATTAAGAAAGTCATCCCAAAGGCGAACCAGAACCATCCCTGATAATAAGCATAGGTGATGCCGATACACAGGCAAACGGCAATCCAGGCGGAAATTTGCATTACGCGTGTTTTGCGAAAACGGTCTGAAATAAAGCCAGCGGGACTCAGCAAAAGGATGTAGGGCAGCAAAATTAAGGCATTCACTATGGCGATTAGGCTGATCTGCATCTCGCCTTCATAGAGTTTGAACACGGTGTTTTGAATTGTGATTTTATGGCCCAGATCCATAAAAGCATTCAGAAAAATGGCGGTGAAGAAAGGGAGTGCGCCCTGGAATTGATGGAGTTTTTTCATGTGCTGCTTTCCTGCCTGTATTCAGATTTATCCCAGTTTTTTGTAATTTGGCAATATATGCAACCTTTGGTCATTTTGTTGCGAATAGTTACCCAAATAGTATAAATATTTAATACTATTTACCTGAAGACACCTACAGAGGAGCACATCATGCCACAGTCAACAGAACTCATCCTCACTCTTAAAAAGCAACTTCGCGCCAGTGGGGTGAATTATGCTGAAGTTGCACAGGCTCTGGATTTAAGCGAAGCCTCTGTTAAAAGACTGTTTTCAGAAGAGAATTTTACCCTGCAGCGGCTCGAGAGAGTTTGTGAGTTAATTGGTCTGGATATTTCTGACTTGGTGATGCTGGCTCAGAAATCTTTACATCAACTAGAAACTTTGACTATGGAGCAAGAAAAGGAAATCGCGAACGATTTAGTGTTGTTGATGGTGACTGTCAGCGTAATTAACGGATTCAGCTTTGGGGATCTTTTGACTTATTACAAGCTGAGCGAGCATGACTGTATTCAGAAACTAGCCAAACTGGATCGCCTGGGTTTGCTCGATTTAATGCCGGGCAATCGCATTAAGTTGAGAATTTCACCCAATTTCCGCTGGCAGAGAAACGGACCGATTCAGAAGTTTTTCCAGGAGAGGGTTGAAAAAGAATTTTTTAGCTCACGATTTGATGGTGAGCGCGAAAAGCTCCTGGTTATAAACGGATTATTTAGTCACGCGAGCAACAAACTGCTGCAAGAAAAAATGGAGTTGTTTGCACGAGAATTCAGTGACTTGCATCGGCGGGATTCTGCCCTTCCCATTGGGAAGAAATTTGGCACCACACTTGTTATTGCTTTAAGAGAGTGGCAATACGACCTTTTTGCAGATTATGTGAAGTAAAGAGTCTCTTCGGTGTGTGCTAACCAGAAGCCGTGATGGTCGCCATGATAATAATGGCTATTGCCGCTAGGCCCAGCCAGAAAACGGGCGAAGTGAAGATGCGTTGAACGCGATATTTGACGGTCTTCTGAGCCTGGATGGCCTGAAATTTTTCAGTAAAGCTTTCTGGTTTTCGCTGAACCAAAGAAATTTTTTGACGATCTATCGCAGTGGGTATCGGCGAATGTTGGGCAAAAGAGGGCCTGCTAACTACGCGCACAGAGGTCTGTTCGGAAAAGATACTGTCTTCCGGCCCGTGTACTAAAAATTCCAATTCGTCGAATGCAAGGAGGTCTCCCTTTTGCAGGTTGACCGGATCACCACCAATCTGTTTGCCATTCACAAAGGTGCCATTCGCCGACTGTTCATCTCTAACACTCAATTTGCCTTCCTTTAAGGCCAAGGTGGCGTGGTGGCGGGATAAGCTGATCACAGGAATGCAAATTGTATTGTCTTTGGCGCGCCCAATAGTGCATCTATCTTCAATCGTAATTCTCTGACCCTTCATTTCTTCATTGCGACTTATCAGCATCCATTCGCGTTCGTTATTTGTATTTTTACTTTGTTTGGGTTTTTCTTCTTTGGTTTCTTGAGTGAGATCAGCAACAATCATTTCATGGTCTGCAAAGGCAATACGGTCGCCCACTTTAACTTTGGTGCGGTCAGTTACCAGAGAGCCGTTGACGGTAACAACGGCGTCTTGAATTGTCATCACTGTGACAAAATCCTTGCCGACCCAGAGTAATGCATGCACGTCTTGTAACATGCCATCCTCAATCACGATATCGCATTCCTGCGCGCTGCCAATTGAAAATTTGAATCCCTTAAGTGGATATACGCGATCTTCTTCGTTTACGGATTTGATACAAAGCATCATTCAATTTCTTCTGTTGCTCAGTTTTTATTAAAAATCACCCCATAAATATTGTAGCAAGCTTAGCGCGGCTAAAGGTGCAGTTTCGGTCCTAAGTACTCTTGGGCCGATCAATAGCGCTTTAAAGTCACTATGCTGTGCCGCCACGATCTCGTCATCGCTTAAGCCCCCTTCTGGCCCAATTAATATAGCAATTGAAGTACAGGCTTGCTGTTTCGATTGTGCCAGTTCTGACAAGGAATGGCTTGCGCGATGATGCAGGACTAATTTCAATTCCGCATCGCAGCGAGCATAAAATTGTGAAGTAGGTGTAATTTCATTGATTTTGGGAAGGAGGTTTCTTTGGCTTTGTTCGCAGGCTGAGATAATAATTTGTTTCCAATGTGCGATTTTCTTGTCCGAGCGTTCAGCGCTCAAGCGCACCTCTGAGCGTTCACACATTAGAGGGGTAATCGTACTAACACCCAGCTCACAGGCCTTTTGCACTACCCAATCCATTTTGTCACCTTTTGAGAGGCCGATTGCCAGCTCAATCTCCAGGGGGGAGCAGCGATTGGTATCGCTGAATTGTGAAGTTTGAATTTCAACTTGGCGTTTGGATATGGCGGTGATGATTGCTGGATATTCACCACCTTCACCATTGAAGACAATGAGTTCTCGGCCCATTTGCATGCGAAGTACACGCGACACATGGTGACTCGCGGCATCATCCAGGATCAGGTTTTGTTTTTCACCCAGTGGTTGAGGGGTATAAATTCGCGGTATGCGCAAGGCTTCCTCAATTTCATATTTTATTTATCTGCGAATATTATTCACTATGCTTACGTTAGGCTCCAGTGAATTCATCGTATAAAAATGCAAGCCAGGCGCTCCGCCCGCTAGCAGCTTTTCGCAGAAGCGGCTGATAAATTCCTCTCCAAAAGCCGATATGGCTTCAATTTGGTCTCCATAGCCATCCAGCTTCTTGCGAATCCAGCGCGGAATGTCGGCACCACAGGCGTCACTAAAGCGAGCCAGGTTTACGAAATTTGTAATGGGCATAATGCCAGGGTAAATGGGCTTGTCGATGCCTTCTTTTGCACATTCGTCCAGAAAATAAAAATAGGCATCAGTGTTAAAGAAGTATTGAGTGACGGCACTGTTAGCGCCCGCCTCAAATTTTCCTTTTAGATAGCGAATATCCTGTAAATAACTGGGTGCTTCCGGATGGGTTTCAGGATACGCTGCTACTTCGAGGTGAAAATGTTCGCCTGTATGCTCACGTATAAATTTTACGAGTTCATTCGCATAGGTCATCTGTGTTGAACCGCCAATTCCGGAGGGGCGATCACCGCGCAGCGCGACTATTCTCGTTACACCGAGGTCTTTGTAAGTGTTTAATAAGGCTTTCATGGATTCTTCATCATCGCCACCAAAGCTAAGGTGCGGCGCAATGTTGAGTCCTTCTTCGCGCATGGCTTTAACAACGCCCATTGTATTATCGCGGGTAGATCCACCCGCACCATAAGTCACAGAAAAAAATTCCGGTTCGAGTTTGTTTAATTCGGTTCTTACGGTTTTTAATTTCTCTCTGCCTTTATCTGTTTTAGGTGGGAAAAATTCGAAGCTGAGTCTGAAATTATTGTTCATTCACTCTCCATCCAAATAAAAGAATTGGTTGTTCGCAAGTTAACCGCGGCCTAGCCTTGCAATACATCTTGTTCAACTCGCCGTGAATACGTCCGTGTAGGCTCTGCGCCGACGTCCTGTCGGCGAAGGTTGAACAAAATGCATTCCAAGGCTCTCCGCTCACACTTATCATATTAAGAAAAATGGAAGAACTCGCGAAAAACTATCATGTACATAAAGTGCAAGGTGGCAACCGTCGAAACCGTCGCGTCAGGAAGACGCGTCGGAGCTACAGGGATGTATTCATGCGTTTTCGGCGGTTGCCACCTTGTGCTTTATGTTCACGCGATTTACAAAACAAATAAAAGACTGAAAACTAGTATTTATAAAATTCGGGTTTGTAAGGCCCTTCAACTTTTACGTTGATGTATTTGGCTTGTTCGTTTGTCAGTTTGGTAATGACACCACCAAAGCCTTCAACCATTGCAGCCGCGACTTCTTCATCCAATTTTTTCGGCAACACTTTGACATAAAGCTGTTGTGATTTTTCATGGCTTGGGAAATCAGCAAATTTTCCCTCGTACAAATAAATTTGCGCGAGCACTTGGTTGGCAAAAGAACCATCCATGATGCGTGAAGGGTGACCCGTCGCATTGCCCAGGTTTACCAAGCGACCTTCTGATAAAAGAATCAAATGATCGTTGCTTTCCTTGTTCCGGTAAATTTTATGAACTTGGGGTTTAATTTCTTCCCATTCCCAATTTTTACGCATGTAGGCAGTATCAATTTCGTTATCGAAGTGACCAATGTTGCACACTACAGCGCCGTTTTTAAGTGTTTGCAACATAGCGGAGTCGCAGACATTGGTGTTACCAGTAGTTGTAACAATTAAATCTGTTTTTCCAAGTACTTCGGTATTGATGTCTTCCACTTTTCCAGTGTTGACACCGTTGTTATAGGGGGATACGACTTCGAATCCGTCCATGCACGCTTGCATAGCACAGATTGGATCGATCTCGGTCACTTTTACGATCATGCCTTCCTGACGAAGTGAAGCGGCTGAACCTTTGCCCACGTCACCGTAACCGACAACCAGCGCTTTTTTACCAGAAAGCAGGTGATCAGTCCCGCGCTTAATGGCATCGTTTAAGCTGTGTCGGCAACCGTATTTATTGTCGTTTTTACTTTTCGTGACTGCATCATTGACGTTGATCGCAGGTACTTTGAGCGAACCATCTTCCAGCATTTCCATTAAACGGTGAACACCTGTAGTAGTTTCTTCGGAAATACCGTGGATGTTGTCGAGCATTTGTGGGTACTTGTCATGAACAACCTGGGTTAGATCGCCGCCATCGTCCAGAATCATATTGGCATCCCAGGGCTTGTCTTCACTCAGAATAGTTTGTTCGATACACCACCAAAACTCTTCTTCAGTTTCACCTTTCCAGGCAAACACCGGAATACCCACTGCGGCAATTGCGGCGGCGGCGTGATCTTGAGTCGAGAAAATATTACAGCTTGACCACCGGACTTCTGCGCCGAGTTCAATAAGGGTTTCGATCAAGACAGCAGTTTGGATTGTCATGTGAATACAACCCATTATCTTTGCGTCTTTTAAAGGTTGCTCCGCGCGATATTTTTCACGCAATTTCATCAACGCTGGCATCTCGCCTTCGGCAATGGAAATTTCCTTACGGCCCCAGTCGGCCAAACTGATATCAGCAACTTTGTAGTCACTAAAATTTTCAATTGCTTTCGCTTGTGTACTCATTTTTGTCTCCAGAATTCTTGATTTTAAAGTGCGCTTTTCAGAGCGTCAGCTTTGTCTGTGCGTTCCCAGGTAAAATTTGGTTCTTCACGACCAAAGTGTCCGTAGGCCGCGGTGGCTTGATAAATCGGGCGAAGTAGATCGAGCATTTCTATCAATCCGCGTGGTCGCAAATCAAAATGCGTTTTCACCAAGTCGACGATTTTGTCGTCGTCGATTTTTCCAGTGCCGAATGTATTAACTGAGATTGAAGTCGGCTCGGCAACACCAATAGCATAGCTCACCTGGATCTCACATTTATCAGCTAAGCCGGCAGCAACGATGTTCTTGGCAACGTAACGACCAGCATAAGCCGCAGAGCGGTCAACTTTAGAAGGATCTTTTCCGGAAAAGGCACCGCCACCGTGACGTGCCATACCACCGTAGGTATCGACAATAATTTTACGACCGGTTAAACCGCAGTCTCCGACCGGGCCGCCAATAATAAATTGGCCCGTAGGGTTAATGTGATATTGCGTATCGGCGTGCAGCCATTCAGCTGGTAAAACTGGCTTGATAATCTCTTCCATTACAGCTTCGTGAATTTCTTTTTGACTGACATCTGGCGAGTGCTGCGTTGATAAAACAACAGCGTCTACTGCGACAGGTTTGCCATTTTCATAACGCAGTGTCACCTGACTTTTTGCGTCGGGACGAGACCAGGCATGTGTGCCGTTTTTACGCAATTCCGCTTGTTTTTCAACAAGACGGTGAGAGTAATAAATGGGCGCAGGCATGAGAACCTTGGTTTCATTTGTTGCATAACCAAACATTAATCCCTGATCGCCGGCACCCATATCTTTGTCAGTACCAGCATCCACACCCATCGCAATATCTGAACTTTGTTTACCAATGGCATTGATAACAGCACAGGATGCGCCGTCGAAACCGACATCACTCGAGTCATAGCCGATTTTTAATATGACATCGCGAATCAAATCTTCGAGATCAATATAGGTTGAAGTACGAACTTCACCAGCTACGATAGCCATGCCGGTTTTTACCATTGTTTCAACGGCAACGCGTGAGTTGGGATCATCTTTTAAAATTGCATCTAGAATGGCATCAGAAATTTGATCCGCCATTTTGTCTGGATGACCTTCCGACACCGACTCGGAAGTAAAAATTGAATATTCAGACATGTCTTATTTCTCCAATAAGGGGTTGTGTTTGTGTTTTGTAAATTCGCGAATTTGAATTTGAAAGCCATTGCGCAATGCAAGGTAAGTACTTTCGCCTTCATGTAAATTTGCAGCAGAAGCCCAGCGAGTGAGCTCGTCTGTATCGAATCCAAGCCATAAATCTCCGCAAGCCTGTCGAGTCCAATCCTGATTGTGTTGGCACAATTCGCAGATAAGGAGTTGACCGTCGTGCGTCAAACTTGTGCTGACATCTTTAAAAATTTGTTGAGGTGAAGGTGTGTGGTGCAGAACCATGTTAATAATAATACTGTTGAATTTCTGGGTTTGGTCCGCGCACCACTGCGTGTCACCAAGAACAAATTCGATATTTTTTAAATTATTTTTAGTGCACTTCTCGCGTGCGCTTTGCAACATAATTTCCGAGTTATCCAGGGCAATTACGGTGGAAAATTTTTCGGATAAATATTGAAGAAATTGTCCTTCTCCAGGGCCCACTTCCAAAGCCAAGCCAGAGAGATTGGCGTTTAGGAATTGGGCAACCTGCTCACCGTAAACTTCGAAGGCTGCGATGAGATCCTGTTTTTCTTTCAGACTGCTTCCATGTTCACTAAAGAACCGCCGAGATGCTTCCGCGCGTTGATCATAAACGTCGGAGATACGCTTTGAGACAGAAGCAGAGAGGTCGATAAGGTCAATATTGTCAAAGAGCATGGCGCGTGCGAGATCCAATTCATCGTGCTCACCTTCATCGAACTGATGAATCCTACCGCGTCGATAAAAAATCGAGTTTCCTTCCCGCCGAGTGCTCACCATGCCGGAGGTAGCCAGCACTTTTAGGTGGTGGCTCATGCTGTTTTGCCGGGTATCGAAGATGTAACTCAGCTCCAGAACGCCAAACGAGTCATGTGCCAATGTCCTGAGAATTTCGACACGCAGCGGGTCGCCTGCTGATTTCAGCAAAGTGGCCAGTTTTTGGCTGGGAGACTGTGGAAGGGCATTTACGGCTTGCATGGGCGCAAGTGTAGCACTGAGTTAAGGCTATATCAAAAAATATTGATATAGATTTTGGGCCCAGGATCACTTTAAACCAACAAAAGTGACCGAAGGTCTAAACTTTTTACTGCTGGAACAAAAGTCGTTCAAACTATAGAGCATGAATACCTGGTTTATTGAAGGAAAGCTGGACAATCAGCAAGAGCTGACGCGCCGAGCACTGCTGGGCGAGACATTAACGCTTGGGCGAGATAAAAGCGCTGATTTATCCATTCCTGTGCCTGGCGTCTCGCGCGTGCATGCACGAATCGAAAAAGTCGAAGGCAAGCTCTTTATTGTGGATTTGAAAAGCACTAATGGCACCTTTGTTAATCGACGCCGAATTTCACAGCCGACACCCCTTACGCATGGTGATGTGGTGCACTTGGCTGAAATGGAAATGAGGGTGATTCAGCAGCGTAGTGATGGAAGTGATGTGGATGAGGATGACTACGGCTCAGAGACAGTATTCTTTTCAGAGAAGGATTTGAGTCAAACCTTTCCAACCGGGGTGAAAGAGCTGGAGCATCTCATTGAAACCAACGCACTTGATATGCACTATCAGCCGATTTTTCGGAGCACCGCGACAATTCCCTACGGTTATGAAGTATTGGGGCGGGGACAACACCCCGATATTCCCTCAGACCCAATGAGTCTATTTGCGATAGCTGAAAGCGTAGGCCTGGAAGTGACACTCTCTTCACTCATGCGGCGCACTGGAGTGGAGTTGG
>JBNKVX010000079.1:0-14940 GCA_050299435.1 Cellvibrionaceae bacterium
TCACCCACGGCCCAGTCGCATTTACAATCACCGTGGAATGCAGTGTGTCCTGATTTGCAAGATGCAAATTAAAACCACCCCCCTCCGCTTGTTCTACTGTATTTAGCTCTGAATTAAATTGCACAACTGCACCCAAACTTTGGGCGCTCGCAAGCACGGCTTGAGTGAGTGCAACATCATCGGTTTGTGCATCTTCATATTCAAAAATTGCACGTAAGCCATCTCGCTTAAGTGCTGCGTGTTCTTGCCATTGCGCGTTTGAGTATCGCCCGCGAACGGTTTTGGTGTAAGGCCAGGCAAGTATTTTGTATAAATACAAACCCAACTGGACCCAAATTGGAGAACGACTGTAATTCTGATAAACCGGTACAACAAAACGGGCGGGGCGAACTAAATTAGGAGCCAGCTCACAAAGCAAGCGTTTTTCCTGAAGGCATTCCCTTACCAAAGAAATTTGAAAAGTTTCCAGATAGCGCAAGCCCCCGTGAATCAGTTTTGAGCTTTTGCTTGAGGTTCCCAAAGCGGCTTCCTTTTGCTTTTCCAGGATCAAAACACGCCAGCCTGCTGCAGCGGCAGCTTGTGCTACGCCTACTCCTTGCACACCGGCGCCAATCACAATGACATCGTAGTGCTTATCAGACTGATTCATAAACTAACTCTGGGTTTCAACAAATACGGAAGGGTCATCAGCTTCAATCCAAAACACACCTCGCGCAACTAAATTTTCTACTTGCTTGAGCGTCTCCACGCCATAAACAAACCATTGCCAAGGGCCCTGCCATAAGTTTTGTTTCTCTGCCGGTAAAAAATTAATATCACTGATCAATATATCCGGACAAAGTTCTTTTGCTTTTTCCAGTGTATCGTTGTCATAGTGTTCTATACACCAACCGATGGCCAGCTTACTTTGCTTTCTTAAGATCTCAAGAAAATTAAAATCAAAGGATATTATAGCTTGCCGCTTACCAAGGCTTCGGGTCGACAAGAGCACTTTTTCCAAAAAAGGCTCTGCGCCAAAAAAATCAATGGATTCCTTCTTTACTTCAACGAACACAAAACAATTGAGTTGCGACAATTCATCACAAATGGATTCAAGGCTCGATAAGTATTGCGGATTGAAAGTCTCACCAAATTTATTGGGGAAATGACACGAGGCATGACGCAACTGATCCAAAGTATGTAGGTGTACGCTGCCAACTGAATTTGAAGTACGCTCCAGGGTGTCATCGTGAATCACTATGGGTACACCATCCCGGCTAATCTGTACATCGAGCTCCAGCGCATCAACACCCAAATCAGCGGCAGCATAAAAGCCAGCAAGGGTATTCTCGGGGTACTTTGCAGCATAGCCGCGATGCCCTACTATTTTCCAGTTTCGTGACATTGGTTTAAGCCCTGGTTGATATACTCCAAATCAAATGTATGTAACACTGCTTCAGTGCCGAGTATAATCTCAATTTCCAAATTCAGCGCTAAAACAGGAGAGTTTCAGTGAATGGAGACAATGACACAACAGTGTATCATCAAGCGACTGATGTAAAAGGCAGGCGCTTTTTATATCTTGAAGTGTTTTACCGAGGCCGCGTCACAACAATCAAGGACTCCGACCTTCCCTACTCGGTCGGCCGCGATCTCGAAAAATGTCACTTGATCCTCAAGGATAAACTGGTATCGCGTGAACACTTTAATTTCGAAATTCGCGATGATCTCATTGGCTTACACGATACCAGCACCAATGGCACCTGGGTACAACTTGGTCGCGCTAACAGTGTTCAAGTTAAGAAAAGCTTTTTGCCACTTGTCGGATCTGGGATTATCAAACCCGGAAGTGAGATTGAAGACAACAACACCAACAATCTTCACTTCAAAATAGCCTATCAATAGTTTTCTAGAACACTCCGCGAATTTCTTTTTCAATTTCTTTTTGATACAGCTCAAAGAGACTTTTATGGATAGATTCACTGAGCGGTGCCAAGGCGCTTGCCGAAGTATTTTCTTTAACTTGCTTCACTGAGCTGGCACCTGCTATAACGCTAGTGACTGCGTCATGATCCAAAATCCAGCGCAAAGCAAACTGCGTCATACTCAGCGTTTCAGGTTTAAATGTGTTTAACTTTTGAACAAATTCCAGCCCTTTATCGAAGGGAATGCCCGAAAAGGTTTCTCCCACGCTGAATGCAGCACCGTCTTTGTTGTAATTCCTGTGATCACTCTCATCAAAGCGTGTGGAACTGTCGTACTTCCCACTGAGCAAACCACTGGCAAGCGGTAAACGTACAATAATTCCTACCTGGTTTTTTACTGCTTTATTAAAGATCGATTCAATCGGTCGCTGCCGAAAGATATTAAAAATAATTTGTAAAGAGCTTAATCCGGCTTTATCAACACAAAGCAATGCCTCTTCAAGGGTTTCCACACTCGCGCCAAAATGTTTTACAAGGCCTTCCTGTTGTACACTCAGCAACCAATTAAAAATCTCACCTTGCTTCAGAACTGGTGTGGGCACGCAGTGTAGTTGAATTAAATCGATCACATCACGCTGCAATCGATCCTGGGCGCGCTTTATTGAATCGCGCATATCCGTGAGCGAATATTTATCCGGATAAGTATTCCCGTCGCGCCCATACTTTGTGGCAATTAATATTTCCTTTTTAGCGCCGAGAACTTTTCCAAGATATCGTTCACTGCGCCCCGCACCATACACATCTGCCGTATCAAAAAAGTTCACACCCGCAGCCAGCGCCGCATCTATCACTTGCATGGCACGCTCATCTTCAATCGGTCCAAAATCACCACCGAGTTGCCAGCACCCTAAGCCACATTCGCTGACCTCAAACCCGGATTTACCCAATATACGCTTGGCGATATTTGTCATGCTTTTTTCCTATATTTTTATTAATTTACACAACCGTCTTTCGACGACGCGTTATACTACCCATTCTCAGGTAACAGCAAGGTATAACACGTGCGCATCGCTATTTTGTCCAGAAATGAATCACTTTATTCCACACAACGACTAAAACAAGCAGGTGAACTACGCGGACATCAAGTAGATGTTATTGATACCTTGCACTGCTACATGGATATTACCAAGAGCAGACCCGCTGTGCGATATCAAGGTAAAGAACTGCCTTATTACGACGCCGTTATTCCACGCATTGGCGCATCCATTACATTTTACGGCACTGCTGTTGTTCGACAGTTTGAGATGATGGGGACTTTTTGCGTCAATGAATCTGTCGCGATTAGTCGATCACGAGACAAATTGCGTTCGCTTCAGCTGCTTTCGCGCAAGGATGTTGGCCTACCCCGAACGGGCTTTGCAAATAAACCCGATAACATTAAAGACTTAATCAAGAATGTGGGTGGCGCACCTCTTGTCATTAAATTACTTGAAGGCACTCAGGGTATTGGCGTTGTACTGGCAGAAACCAACAAAGCCGCTGAAGCTATAGTCGAAGCTTTCATGGGATTAAAAGCAAACATTCTCGTGCAGGAATTTGTTAAAGAAGCAGGTGGCGCCGATATACGTTGTTTTGTCGTGGGCACTAAAGTTGTAGCGGCTATGAAGCGCCAGGGCGCTGAGGGAGATTTCCGTTCAAACTTGCATCGTGGCGGCTCAGCTAAATTGATAAAACTGTCCAAAGAAGAACGTGCAACAGCGACCAAAGCCGCCAATGTCATGGGTTTAAATGTGTGTGGTGTTGATATATTGCAATCGGCTAATGGCCCTGTGGTGATGGAGGTGAATTCTTCACCTGGTCTTGAAGGGATTGAATCTGCCACCAATAAAGATATAGCCGGTCTCATTTATGAGTTTATCGAAACTAACGCCAAACCGCACCACACAAGAACTCGCGGCAAGGGCTAAAGGAGCAAGGGGTTAAAAGCTCAAAAGATGAAAAAAAGCACAAAAGGAAAATTTATTGTTGGCAGTCTTGAAACCTGCGACTTACCTGAAATCGGCATTCAAGATTTACAAATGCGAGTTGATACGGGAGCGAAAACCTCGTCACTGCATGTCGACAATTTAAAAAAAATTCGTAAGAACGGATCATCATGGATTGCTTTCGATTTACATCCCGATGTACACAATGTGGATGAAGTCATCAGTTGCGAAGCGCGATTACACGATGTACGCAATATAAAATCTTCGAATGGCGTTTCAGAAGAACGTTATGTTATCAAAACATTACTTCAACTCACTGACGAACATGCGTGGCCAATTGAAATTACACTAACAAATCGTGCGGACATGAGTAATTTAATGCTATTAGGTCGCGAAGGCATGGGAACACGCGTGCTTGTTGACCCCTCACGCACTTTCATCCTCACGCAAGCTGATAAAGACTAAAGCGGGTCACCCCTCAGTATGACCGCAATTGCCCTCCATTGGTTTCGCAGTGATTTACGGATTCATGACAACCCTTCGCTTTTTCAAACAAGCCGCCATGAGCAGAGTATTGCAGTTTACTGTTTAGCAGAAGAACAATGGGAATTACATGATGTTAGCCCGGCTAAACGTTCCCTGATTATTCGCACTTTACGCATCCTCGCAGAGGATTTGGAAAGCTACAATATTCCCTTAATTATTCTTCCCACACAAAACTTCAATACACTTCCTTTAGATTTATTACAGCTCTGCCTTAAATATAAAGTTACACATGTGTTTAGTAACGAGGAGTATGAGGTAAACGAGATAAAGTGTGCAAAAAATTTAGAAACCCTATGCAAAAAGAATAATATAATCTGGCAAAGTTTTCATGACCAATGCCTTGTTCAACCAGGAAAAATACTAAATCAAAGCCAGGAGATGTTTAAGGTCTTTACTGCCTTTAAAAAAGCCTTATACAAAAACATACACCTCTACAAAAGACCTTTGGCACAGAAGCCAAATCGAAAGAACACCATTCCTTGCAAATCGAACTTAAAGGCTTTGGAGACAGTAGCATTAAACCCTCGATGGGAAAAACTTTGGCCCGCCGGTGAAGCTGAGGCACATAAGCGTTTACACAACTTTATCAAACACAAAGCCTCATGCTATGGCGCACAAAGAGACCATCCCTCAGTAGACGGAACCAGCACACTTTCACCCTATCTAACAGTAGGCTCGCTCACCAGCTCGCAATGTGTACACGAAGTTCAGCGCTTGTTTGAAAATGTTTTTGCTAATGACAATAGCAGTGGCGCGGCAATCTGGGTAAATGAATTAGTTTGGCGAGAATTTTATCGCCATCTACTTCATGCCCACCCGGACCTCTGCAGACACAAAGCATTTATTGTTAAAACAGAGAAACTCGCGTGGAAACAAGACGAAAAACTTTTTGCTGCCTGGTGTAAAGGGGAAACAGGCTACCCTATTGTAGACGCCGCCATGCGACAACTTTTGACCTGGGGATGGATGCATAACCGCTTGCGCATGATTGTCGCGATGTTTTTAACCAAACATTTTTTTATTGACTGGCGTAAAGGCGAAAAATTTTTTATGCAGCATCTTGTGGACGGTGATTTAGCCTCAAATAACGGAGGATGGCAGTGGAGTGCTTCCACCGGTGTCGATGCTCAACCCTGGTTTAGAATTTTTAATCCTGTGAGACAGAGCCAGCGTTTTGATGAAGAAGGAAAATTTATTCGCGCCTATATTCCAAAGCTAAAAGAACTCGACAACAACGCTATCCATATGCCAAGCCCGTTAGAGGCACGACTTTGTGACTATCCCCTACCCATCGTTGATCACAAAGTTGCCACCGAAGCCACCAAAGCGGCTTTTAAGAACTTGAATTAAACAGCGTACATATTATTCTATGTTTACCTCATTATCCTAAGTGACTATAACATTTGTCTATAACCCTCTAACACTTCATCTTATCAATAGTTGTTCTACACTTGTCTTATACCAAGCTATTTTGGCGCTTGATTTGTTGTTTGTATGGGAGAAGTAAACTTGTTGGCACCCACCCGGATCTTCGCTTTCCTGGCTTTAATGCTCGTTTTTACAGCTCATAGCTACGGCGAACCCTTACGTATGGTGACTGGTAACAATGGCGTCGCAAAATACGCCAAGGGCTTACTCAAGATAGCACTTAGTAAAATTCCTAATGACTATGTGTGGGATGAAAGCACTGAGCGATCCACTGAAGCACGTATTGTTGAATACCTTAAAGTAAACAAATTGGATATTGTTTGGTACAGCACCAGCAAGGATTTTGAAGAACAGTTGCGACCTATTCGCGTACCTATATTCAGGGGACTACTTGGGTTCCGTATCTTTATGATTAAGAGAGGAACTCAACATTTGTTTGAAGGGATTACTACGCTTGATGATTTAAACAGAATCTCTATTGCGCAAGGACGTTTCTGGGCAGACACTCGAATTCTTGAAGCAAACGGCGTTAATGTAGTTAAAGTTACCAAATATGACAGCTTATTTCATATGCTGGATGGTGAACGCTTTGATGCCTTTCCCCGCGGAGTACATGAACCCTGGTATGAATTAGCCAAATGGCCAGATCTTGATTTAGATGTGGAAGACAACATTATGCTGGTATATACCAGTCCTTTTTATTTTTTTGTAAACAAAAATAACACTAAACTAGCTAAAGATCTTGAAAGAGGTTTAAGAATTGCAATTGAAGATGGCAGTTTTGAAGAATATTTTATGAAAGACCCAGTGGTACAGGATGTAATAAAAAACGCGAATGTGCAGAACCGAATACTGATAAAACTCACTAACCCACTCCTACCTGAAAGCACTCCATTAGAAGATGAAACGCTTTGGTTTAATCCCTATGCGCTTTGAGTTCGGGTAGCATTTACTTTTAATATTGCATTACAACAATCAACAATCAAGTTAAACCAATCGCTGAGATTCCGGAGAATTCGGGTAACGCTTTTTCTCTATCAGGTAGTAGGCTTGCAAAAAGCTTGACTCAATTCCTATTTCATTTCGCGCATCCTCAAGTGTTAAATTTGAGAGTAAGAGACAATCCACTTTATCAAAAGGCTGACAACCTGAAATCGTTCCCAGCTTCACTGCATCTTTGTATACATCAAAATCCTCTTTAGAAAAGCGATACTCTTTCGGATAGATGTAACGAGAAAATCTGTTTAAAAGCTGCACCCAAAGTAATATTGGATTTACTAATGGGTATAAACCAGTTAGCAACACTATCAGGCAAAGCCATGAGATTCCCTCCCGTTAAACAGTTCGTTTAAAATGCATCAGCAACGCTGTCAATGCAATTATCCTGCCCTATCAAATCAATTAGTCCGAGCTGTTGAAGCTCACCATGATGCGCGACATTGACACCAATTAATTTAACAATCGCCCCACCTTCCATCGCTTTTCGAATAATATCCTCAAGCACCATCGCAGATGATATGCCCACGATGGCTGCATCAGAAATATCAACAAGCAACATTTTGGTACTTTTGATATTCTGATGAAAGCGTTCACTTAATCCGCGACCCACCGCATAGCTCATTGGTCCAGTAATGCGAAATAAAACAATTTCGCCAGCGTGTTTGGCTAATAATTTTTGTTCTTTTTTGGGCAGGCGTTCAATATTATTAATGCCATCTGTAAACACCACTTTTCCCAATTGCAAATCAGACAACTTATTAATAGTCACCAGGTTTTTTATAAAGACACCCACAAACACCGCTGTAATTAAATCGACAAAAACAGTGAGTAAAAACACCGTTATCATTAAGAATGCCGGAAAACGCGGAATGCGATGGATTCGCCTTAAAAAAGGCCAATCAATAATATCAATTCCAACCTTGATCAATATCCCCGCCAAGGCAGCTAAAGGAATATTTTTGAACAAAAAGCCCATGCCCCCAACTACAGCCAATAAAATCACAGCGTGAACCGCTCCGGCTAATGGACCAGTTCCACCAGCACGAATATTAATCATTGTGCGCATTGTGGCACCTGCGCCAGGCAAGCCACCAAATATGCCAGCCACTGCATTCCCGATGCCTTGACCTATTAGCTCTTGATCGGAGCGATGTTGTTTACCGGTAATGTTATCTGCAACCAGTGAGGTAAGCAGCGAGTCAATTGAACCCAGCACCGCCAACATCAAAGCATTGACTAACATGCTTTGTAATAAATCAAACTGAATAACCGGCAGGTAAAAGCCCGGTAAGGCTGATGGAATTTCTCCGATACGTTCCAAGTCGCCATTTTGAAACAAGAACACCGAAACCAGGCTTGTAAGCAGTAATGCTAACAAAGGCCCAGGCATCCACTTACTGAGTTTTCCTCGCCAGAAAAACACGACCGCCAAGCTCAACATGCCGATGAACACGGCCGCGAAATTAAAGTGACTGAGTTGATTCGGTACTGCTGTAACAGCGCCATAAATATTGGATCCTGTTGGATACCCTAAGAGCGGAGCCAATTCGAGGATAATGATAATCACACCGATGCCGGTCATAAAACCCGAAATAACCGGATAAGGCACCATGATGATGTATTTTCCGATACGCATCAGTCCAAACAGGATCTGTAAACACCCCCCCAGAAACACTGTCGTAAATGCCAGCGCCAACCCGCTTTTTGGATCATGAGCAATATAGTTTGCCGTCATTGCTGTCATCACGACGGTCATGGGCCCGGTTGGCCCGGATATTTGCGTAGGGGTTCCGCCAAATATTGCCGCAAATAAGCCGACGAATACGGCTCCAAATATTCCCGCAACGGGCCCGGCACCTGATGAAATTCCAAAAGCCAAGGCTAGCGGCAACGCAACTACCGCCGCTGTGATGCCACCAAAAACATCGCCGCGGATATTTTGAGTGTATGTTTTAAGAGAATACATACAGAGCCCTTTGGACAAAAGACAGGCGCATTATAGCAACAACGCCAGGAACTAAGCTCGTATCCAACTAAAGTCAAGAATAAAAGTATTCACATACATTTTTCTTGCTATGCCCAAGGTAATGTTTGAGAATCCGCGTTTTAGCGGTAATTTTATGAGCGCGCCTTTTCTCTTAAGCAAATCTGGTTCCTTTAGCAAAGATGACGGTACAGATTTGGACCTCTTTGAGAATATTGCCAGAGATTTAGAAACTCAGGGATACAGCATAAGACCGGGGGCAATACCGCTTCCACTCGCGACAGATTTACAAACCTATGTTCACCAACTCAACCATGGCAAATTTATAGATGCTGGTATTGGTCGTGGTGAAGATTTTCTTAAAAGTGTTTTTATTCGCAAGGATGAAATTTGCTGGATAAATGGGGAATCCGAAGTTGGCAAACGTTGGTTATTCTGGACTTCCGCTCTTCAGGACTATTTAAACAAGCGCCTTTTTCTCGGGCTTTTTTCTTTTGAAAGTCACTTTGCTCATTATGGGCCAGGTGATTTTTATAAAAAACACTACGATGCTTTTAAAGGTGAAACAAATCGCGTTTTATCTTTAGTTACCTACTTAAATTCTGCCTGGAAAACGGAAGATGGCGGAGAATTAATACTGTACCACAATGAAATTAATCCAGAGGGAGTGAAGGTTACACCTCTGCTCGGCACACTGGTGGTTTTCTTAAGTGAAGAATTCCCTCATGAAGTACTTACAGCAACTCGAGATCGCTATTCCATTGCTGGTTGGTTTAGGGTTAACACTTCAGTCACAAGTAAAATTGACCCCCCACAATAAGCCACTGAACCTTTATTTTTCCTCTCCACTAAACACACTGTTAAAACTGAAACCCCTGTCTATTCTGGCTAACTCTTCAGAAACTTTACTACTTATTGCCTGAATTGAGTCGGTCGAGTACAGCACATGACGCATTAACGATTCCGCATACACTTGCTTATCCTTGTACTGGGAGTAAAAAGCAAAACAAAGCGCCGCCAAACCTGTTACGGTTGTTTGAACAGTGGCTGATTTCAACCACTTCCACTTATCAAGTTTATTGTCGAAAACAACAGTTATTGAGGGCCACAACAAAACACCAATTGCAAAACCAACTGAAAGGAAAAAGAAAACTTTATTGAGAATGGCGTAACTTCTCGCCTTGATGTAAATATCGTAAACAATCATGTGCTTTTGCACCGCCAAATTTTTCTGCTCCTCACCTTTGGCAGTTTCAATGGCAAATTCAGATTGCTTGACCAGATAACTTGCACTGGTTTGATTAGGGGCGTAAATCTTTGCTTCGGCATACCCCGCACAGGACAGGAATAGTAAACCCATCAAACCAAAGAAAGATAAAACGGTTTTTTTGCTCATAACACTTCCTTTTTATTGGCAAAAAAATCAGCTTATCCCTCTACAGGAGGACAATCAATAGCGCAGTGAATTTTCACGCCTTTTTGTAAGGATAAGTGTATAAGAATATATTTAGAGCCTAGGTTCTTGTACCGCTAATTATTCGGAGTTTGTCAGAAGAAACTTCGGTTGAACAGAATAACTCTGCATAACGCAAGGTCGCATTGGCATGTTCACGCATAATCGATTCCGCACGCGCACCCTGCCCTTTGTCAATTGCATCAAACACAGCGTGGTGTTGCATATGCGCGAAGTTAAAACGACGAAACTCAAGATCCATACGTTTGCGATTTATCGCCAGCGCCGTGACGGAAGCAAAGGGAAGATGTTCATTTCGACTCAGAGCCGTTTTAATCGCAGGGTTTTTACTCGCCTCAATAATCGTATCGTGAAAGATTTTATTGAGCTCTTGATAACTCGCCAGATCTTCTTCGGTCACCTGCCCTCTCACAAACAATTTGTCACCTTCTTCAAGACAACTCAGTAGGCAAGAACGTTGTTCACATGACAAACCTTTTTCAGCAGCTTGCCTAGCAGCAAGCCCTTCGAGCACGCCACGCACTTCAACTGCGCCACTGATTTCTTGTTCTGAGACTTCTCTAACTGCATATCCTCTCCCTGGTAACTTGGTAAGTAGACCTTCTTGTTCAAGTGTTCTGAACGCAATACGCACAGGCATGCGAGAAACTTCAAGTTTCTCTGCTGTCGGAATCTCGGCTAAGCGTTCTCCTGCCGAAAGCTCTCCCGACGCAATCATTTGGCGAAGAATACTCAACACGCGCTGCCCGGGTTTACTCATTCTGACACCTTATTTATGGCTTCAATCAATGAAAAGTCACCATATCACAGGGTAGTAATGTCAACAATAATGGATCCAATAATTAGCATATTTTGTTCTATATTTCATTTTTAGTTGCCGGAATTCAGTCATCATGATTAAATTGGATCCAATATGAAGGAGATGTTCATGTTCCCTAAAAATACCTGGTACGTAGCCTGTACCCCTGACGAAATTGAAAACAAGCCCCTAGGCCGCGAAATATGCGGAGAAAAAATTGCCTTCTTTCGCAATGCCGATGGCCAAGCGAGTGCGGTCGAGGATTTTTGCCCTCATCGCGGGGCGCCGCTCTCTTTGGGTTATGTAGAAAATGGAGAACTCATCTGTGGGTACCACGGGCTGAGCATGGGTTGTGACGGCAAAACACGCTCTATGCCTAAACAGCGTGTCGGTGGATTTCCCTGCAATCGCGTTTTCCCGGTTGTCGAAAAGTATGGCTTTATCTGGGTTTGGCCTGGCGCGGCAGACAAAGCTGATGTCTCTTTATTACCAGAGTTTGAATGGGCAGATAACCCGAAATGGGCATATGGAGGTGGCTTGTACCATATTGCCTGCGACTATCGCTTGATGATTGATAACTTGATGGACCTCACTCACGAAACCTATGTTCATGCGAGCAGTATTGGCCAAAAGGAAATTGACGAGTCGCCGGTGAAAACACATATGGAGGGTGAAACTGTTGTTACCAGTCGATTTATGGAAAATGTAATTGCGCCTCCCTTTTGGAGAGAAGCCTTAAAGGCCAATGGACTTCCCGCTGACCAGCCGGTGGATCGCTGGCAAATTTGCCGTTTCACTCCTCCGAGTCATATTATGATTGAAGTGGGAGTCGCACTCGCTGGCAAGGGTGGACACAAAGCTGAGCAAAAATATAAAGCCGACAGTATTGTGGTTGATTTTATTACTCCCGAAAATGAAACGTCGATTTGGTATTTTTGGGGAATGGCGAGAAGATTTAAACCTGAAGACGCTGACCTCACAGCAAAAATTCGTGAGGGGCAGGGAAATATATTCGCAGAAGATTTAGAAGTGCTCGAATTACAACAAAAAAATCTATTGGCATTTCCAGATCGAAAACTTTTAAAATTAGACATTGACACAGGCGGCGTACAAGCGCGCCGCATGCTGGATCGAATTATCGCACAAGAACAAGAAACGCGAGCCACCTATGATTGATGTTGTTGTACAGAAAAGATGGAAAGAAGCTGAAGATATTGTCAGCTTTCATTTGGCTGCGGCTAATGGCAGTCCCTTGCCAAATTTTGAAGCAGGTGCACACATTGATCTGGTTTTACCAAACGGAATGACCAGACAATATTCTTTGTGTAATCCCGGCGAAAATCAGTTCTATCAGATTACTGTATTGAAAGACGCGAACTCACGCGGCGGCTCAGAATTTATACACAACCATGTTCAAAATGGCTTTCAACTTCGCATCAGTGAGCCGAGAAATTTATTTGCTTTAGAAAAAAATGCACAACGCAGTTTATTAATCGCAGGAGGCATAGGGATAACGCCATTGCTCGCGATGTCGGAAACACTTGCGCACCAGCAAGCCGAGTTTGAGTTGCACTATTGTACACGCTCGCGCACGCGCACTGCTTTTTTAGAACAACTTAATGCATCTTCATACGCGAATCGCGTTCATTTATATTTTGATGATGAAGGTACAAAATTTGATATCGCATCTTTACTTTCAAACCCACAGAAAGAAAACCAACAAAAAGACACACACATTTATGTATGTGGCCCAAGCGGGTTTATGGATTACGTAATTCAATTCGCCAATAACGCAGGTTGGTCAAACGATAAAATTCATCGTGAGTACTTTTCCAATGATCTGGAAACGGAAGAAGAAAATAAAAGCTTTGAAATCAAGATAAAAAGTACAGGTCAGGTCTTGTTGGTTGAGTCCGACGAACGCGTCATCGATGTACTGGAAAATAACGGTTTCTATATTCCCGTTTCTTGCGAAGAAGGCGTTTGCGGAACCTGTTTAACCCCGGTTTTAGAAGGTGAACCTGAACATCGCGACAAATTCCTCACAGAAGAAGAACATGCCGCTAACGATCAATTCACACCCTGTTGTTCAAGGTCTATTAGTTCGCGTCTGATGCTGGATTTATAGCACGCAAACCATCGATTATCGCTCCATCTGCCCCTTTCAAGTGTTGAAATTGTTTACACCAGCCAGTACCCGAAACTCATACCTTATTGTTTTATAAGGGTATTTTTCTTTGGCTTAAAGATTGCTTATTTACATGCCAACTACCGATTTTGAATTTGGGAGACTAATAAATGAAGAAACAATTTCAAGTTATATTGGCTGCAATGCTGTTTTGTGCCGCTTTCTCAGCCAATGCTGCCCTTATGCAATTAGATGCTACTAACGTAGATGGCGCATTTAGCGATTTTTCTATCGTTTTTGATGACAGTGGGGATGGCCTATTTGAATACTCTGAACTCGTGTCATTTTCCGGCATCGAAGAGTTGGGTTTTCTCTTTAGAGATTACACCGAATTAGCCGGTGTACCGGAAATCGCTGGTGTATCGATAGGCAGCGGTTACAACACTGGATCTTATGACTTCTGGTTTGTTGTAAGCGATACATTCCCTGAGCCTGATGGCTGGTTAACTATGCGCTGGTCGTATGAAATATCCGGTGCAGAAGTACCTGAGCCGTCCACCTTAATGTTGTTCATGCTTGGGTTGCTTGGACTTGGCGTTTCAAGAATGAAAAAAGTGTAACGCATTGATTTAACACACTACATTTTGAAAATAAAAAAGCCCGCGTTTAAGCGGGCTTTTTTGTATGTATTTTCTTAATATCTACTATCAACTTGGGTCTTCTTCCCAGCCGTATGAAATGATTACGGCATTTTAGGAACAGCATAAAGAATCCGGGCTTGCTTGATAGGTAAAAGTAGCAAACCGATAAACCAAAAGTAGCGCTAAGTGCTACTTTTTTCAGCCCCCTTTCCCTCTCAATCCTGCCTGCCATGATCACACCCCGTACCCAATATTTCGGAGCAAGAGATCATGCAAACTTCAACTATTATTCGTTACTGCACTAGCACAGTTTTATTGTTATTCAGCAGCCTTGGCTTTGCGGCGGGATTATTAACGCCCACTAATAGTGCCCTACCCGACCTGGAAATACGCGAGCATCACGTAAAGGTCACTATCGAAAATGACTACGTTGTCACTTCCGTGGAACAAGTGTTCTATAACCCAAATAACAGTGACCTTGAAGCAATTTACTCCTTTCCCGTCCCCAAGTCCGCTGCCGTTGGTGAATTCACTTATTGGATTGACGGAAAACCTGTAATTGCAGAAGTTGTAGAAAAACAAAAAGCCCGCGAAATTTATGAAACTGAAAAATCATCTGGGCGCGCGACGGCTATTGTAGAACAAGATTCTTTTAAAACTTTTGATATTAGTGTTTATCCTGTTCGCGCAGCAGACGAAGTACGTATTCGTTTAGTGTATTTACAACGCGCACACCAAGAAAGCGGCATAGGCCGATACGTCTACCCACTTGAAAATGGCGGAGTCGATGAGCTGAAAGATGCTTTCTGGACACGCAATGAAGCGGTCACCGAAAAATTCAGTTTTACTTTAGATTTCAGATCCAGTTATCCCATTGACGCCTTGCGCTTACCCAAACACCCACAAGCTACAGTGCAGCAAATTAATGCACTTCACTGTCAAAAAAGTTTTGCAGATAAGACCGCCGAATGTATGACTATTTGATAAATTTGTGGGATATTGTAAGATTTTAAAATATTTTTTATCTAACTACTCCTTCCATTCCTAAATGT